>NZ_JCAJRU010000088.1:0-17886 GCF_059447605.1 Paenibacillus sp. N119s
GAAGCGCCTTCAGCTCCGTTTCCCGCAGCAATAGCTGCTTGGCAACATTCTCATTAATAAGCTCGCGAATACGGCGGATCATCTTCTTATACGTCCGATGCAAGAGGCCGACCTCATCCTGTGTGGAAAGGGGGACGGCCCCAAGCGCTTCCTCTTCCAGACGGTCGAGATCGCCTTTTTCTATTTTACGCATGTTCTGGATCAACTGAACGATCGGTTGAGTAATGCTACCTGATAACCTTGCTCCCAGCGCCAGTGCAATAAGTAGCATAATGACAAAAATTGCGCTTACAATTTCTTTGATTATGGTCATACTGCGGAACATGTCATCAAAGGGAGTGATATGTAAATACGTCCAACCCGTATAAGAGGATTTGATTTGAGCGGCAAAAAAGGTCCCGCCTGTATAGGTTGCAATCCCGTACGGCTGCTTCCGTCCAAGCTCTGCTTGAATATCGATCTCACTCAAAAGTGGTGTTTCGGGATAAATCATCCGTCTTCCGTCTGTAATCATCAGCTGTCCATCACGGCCGGAGGTCTGCACACGATCCGCTACAATCCGGTCAATTCGCACACGAATCGCAAGCGTTCCGAGCCCATTTAGCGTAAAATTGGAATCAGTAAAGGATTTGAATTGCCGTGCAGCCAACAAGGAGGAATGACCTGCCGCATACCATGCATGGGAGCCGTCATATTTGTCTGCCAACTCCGTCAGGGTAGATCGCAGCTCTTGGGGGATACCTTCGCGGTTGCCCGCACTCATGACCTGTCCCTCTTTGTCGATCACCATCATAGAATAGACATAGGTTTCAGAACCGGCGAAGGCAATAAGCCTATTGGTTATTTTTTTGCGCAATACCATTTTGACATAAGGTGATGTTTCCTTTTCCAACTGGAGCAAATAACGCTGAAGCTGCTCGTCCGTTATGACCTTAAAAGTAACTTTTTCAACATCCTTCAGCTCATTTTCAATGCCGATGGAAGAAATATTGAGTACCTCGGATGTCTTTTTGTACATTTGATTATCATAAATATGAAATACGTATTTAAGTATGACTGCAACAACCGCAAAGTTAACCAGCATGAGCGCCGTAATCAGCAGCACCATCTTATGATGGATTCCGGCATTTTTGTAAGCGCTCTTAAAATAGGTAATCAGCACATGTCGCCTCCTTCGCTCGTCCTGCCCGGTCCAAGCTCAACATGGAGAAAACTCCATATATTATACAAAATACCCCATGCCTTGGTCATTCGGCAAGAGGTATTTGGGGGGGGCTTAGCGTTGATCGGTTGCTTTTGATTTGTCCGCCTTGCTCATATATTCGTCATATCGGTCATCAAGCTCACGTGCCATCTTCCGGTATTTACGGGTCTCCTCGACTATCGGGTCCATTTGAGTCTGAACCCGCACCTCATATTTGGGACTGAGTCGTTCCCGTTTTTTGGCCTCATTCTCACGAATTTCGCCTTCCGTCAGCAATTCACTGAGCTGGCGTTCCAATTCTTCGGATTGGCTCATCGCGATTTCCTCCTTCAGGATGATGGTGTACGCAGTATTATAACCCAGTTGCGTCTGCTTCTTTCAGCACTTGAATAAGTTGAGAATGAATAGCTGTATTCGTAGCTACAACATGTCGTACACTCAAGTCATAAGGCCTACCCAATGTGTCTGTGATGGTGCCTCCTGATTCCTGTACCAGCAAAGCGCCCGCAGCCACATCCCAGGCATTCAAACCAATTTCGCAATAAGCAGACAGACGTCCTGACGCCACATAAGCCAGATGCAAGGCTGCCGAGCCGAGCGCTCGAATGCCGCGTACCTGTGGTGTAAGAACCTGTGTAATTTTCATATTCAACGGTTGTGCATACGTACGATCCGGTGGGAAACCGATGCACACCAGACTATCTCCCAACGTTTCTTCTCTCGATGCTTGCATACGATTGCCGTGGACATATGCGCCTTTTCCTTTTTCCGCTACAAACATTTCATCACGGGACGGGTCATAAATGACCCCAACAATCACCTCGCCACGATGGGCCAGGGCAATAGACACACTGTAATACGGCAGACTGTGCACGAAATTGGTAGTGCCGTCTACCGGGTCAATAATCCATAAATATTCCTCTTCACGGGCAGCCTCTAACGCTCGTGCAGAAGCTTCGGCTCCAGGCTCTACCCCTTCTTCACCCAAAATGGCATGATCGGGAAAATGGGTGAGGATGAGTCTGCGAATCATCTGTTCTGCACCTTTATCTACCTCGGTCACTAGATCGGTCGGCGACTGCTTGGTACTCAATTGTTCAACCGTTCCCAGTCTGCTCTTAATCCACTCTCCGGCTTTGGATGCCGCATTAATAGCCACGGCCGTATAGCTTTTTCCTGATACGATATAGGGAACCTTTTCGTTTTCATGTTCGTTCAACGTGTTCACTCTACTTTCTATATCATTGTTACGTGGTTTATGAGTCCTGCGCTATAGCACAGTCTCTTAACCATCTCTGTTTCAGTGCAAGTTTGCTAGTTTACACATTCTAGTATACACAATAAGGTTCATAAAGTTTCACCATCTGGAAGCATTATCCGCAAAATACTACTTTTTAAGGCGTAATTTCTATGGATGCCCCATCTAACACTTTGACCCCATTATCTTCCTGAAGACGCAGTTCATTCATTAATCCAAACAATGCTTCATCCTTCAGTTTGGCTTCGAGCATAACATCGAGTCGATCCGTATATCCAGCAATATTACGCAAAAAGGTAAGCAATGGCTCTACCAGAACACCGTCCGCATGACCACGTGGGTCTTTTTCACTTTTGGGACTGGACGCATGGATTTTGGGCGGCAATGGATGATCAGCAGAAGATCCGGCTTGGGCCAATTCCCCTTTCCAGGTGTCCAATATATCCGGCCATAGCTCCCACGGCTTCTCCCCCTCGTTGTTGACCCATTGATGATGGATATCAAGAACCATCGGCAAGCCTGTTAATTTACAAGCCTCCAGGGTTTCCACCGCATTGAACGTTTTGTCATCATTTTCCAATGTTATCCGTTCTCTTAATGAAGGATCCAGGGCATTCACTTGCTCTACAAAACGCTGACCTGAGGTCACCTTATCTCCGTAGGCACCGCCCATGTGAATGTTGTTCTTGGCTTCGGCACCGAGTCCCATGGCCTTCAGCATCGCCACGTGGTACTTCAGATCATGAATGGAGCTCTGCAACACTTCAGGTCGAGGAGTACTCAACACTGTAAAATGATCGGGATGAAACGATACCCTCATTTTATTCGCTTTGACATAGTCTCCCACCTCTGCAAAATCAGCGGCAAGCGCCTGAAACGGGTCCCAGTCCCGCAGATCCTGATGGGTCGCGAGCGGAATCAGCTTGGATGAGAAACGATAGACCTGAATATCACTCGCACGATTATGGCGCAGCAGCCTCAATGTATTATGGAGATTTTCGGCTGCAATCCGTTCTAGCTTGCGGATCGCGGCTTCCCGGTCTCCGATTTTATTAAAACTGGCCATGGTCATGGTTTTAGAAGGGGATGCATTTTGCACAGTGACCGACATGGCAACATAACCGAATCTTACAATCATAGTGTCCTTCCTTTCAGCAGTTCGCAGTAGATGGCAAGGCCGCTTTCTATCTGTGACCTTAACCCTTTTTCTACTGATCATACCCGGAAAAGCATCCGCTGATTCGGTGTATTGCACAAACTGTGGAAAGGAAACAGCTAGGATCGCTGCTGTGCTCCAAAAAACATTTCATCCGCCAGTGCAGTCTGAATTCTGGATTCCTCTTCGTTCAGCTTACGAATGAGAGTCATTTCTACCTCGGTCACTTCGTCACCTTGGAAATTGATTTCAGCGATACAGCCCACAATCTGAACGATGGCTACTGCCACGTTATCCACGCTGTAAGCGATGACCTTCTGTCCCGTCGGAAAAACGCGCAATCCGGATTTAACCATTTTGCCACGTCCATATTCCAGCAATTCGTAAAGCTCTTGCTCGCTCTTGAATTTGCACACCGAGTTAAATTCTGTTTGAAAGCCCATGTGTAGCCGCCACCTTTCATGCCTCATTAGTTAAATAAAATGCTCAAGTAAGTCAATATATGAAACAAAAAGGAGAGTGATCAGCTCCCCTTCGTTTTTCGTTTTTATAGGTTCTCATAGTGCAGCGCCGACCTGCGTTCATAACGCTCCATTGCAAGAGCAATCATGCGATCCAACAGACTTGCATACGATACACCCGTTTCTCTCCACAATAATGGATACATGCTGAAAGGTGTAAAGCCAGGCATCGTATTCACTTCATTAATAAGGATATGCCCATCTGATCGTCTAACGAAGAAATCTGCACGGGAAATCCCGCAACCTTCCAGAGCGCGAAAAGCTTGTAATGCGGCTTCACGGATCCGATCTGCCACTTCCTCATCCAATGGGGCCGGAATGAGCATTTCCGATTGACCATCGGTATATTTAGCAGCATAGTCGTAATAATCACTCGACGAAACAATTTCACCCGGTACCGAGGCAATCGGCTCGTCATTGCCGAGTACGCTGACCTCAATCTCACGGGCATCGACGTACTCCTCGACAATCACCTTCAAATCGTATTGTAGAGCCAGGTCTACAGCCTTTTCCAATTCTTCTCGGTTACTGGCTTTGGAAATACCGACACTTGATCCCAGATTGGCTGGTTTGACAAAGCAAGGATAACCTAACTCAGTTTCTATGTTGCGCACCAAGTCATGACCGGTTTGTGCCCACTGTGTGCTATTAAAATAGCAGTATTTCACTTGCGGCAATCCTGCATGCTCAAACAGCTTCTTCATGACGCCCTTATCCATACCCGCTGCCGAAGCCAGCACTCCTGCCCCGACATAGGGCATATCGGCCATTTCGAACAGACCTTGAATCGTTCCGTCCTCGCCAAAGGTGCCATGCAGCAACGGAAACAGTACATCCAGCGTCTGCTCTCCGTACAGCTTGCCGAACAACGTATCTAATGCCGCCTTGGTACCGCCCTCAGCGTGCTCCAGCTTCAGTTGCTCTACCGTAGTCAGAGGCGCACTTAACAGCGCCCCTCTACGCCAATCGCCAGCCTTCGTAATATAAAAAGGAATAATCTCGTATTTCTCATAGTTAAACGCGTTCATTACCGCATACGCCGTTTGCAGCGAAACCTCGTGTTCGCCTGATTTACCACCGTACACCAGCCCTACGGTCAATTTTTGATTTGCCATGCCTATCCTCCGCTTTCCTGCTTTCGTCATTGTGCCTGATTTGCGTCACTGTACCTGTTTTCCATCATCTCATTTAAAAATAGTCGGCGATGTGATAAAAGCGATATACCGTATTGTCCGTCCATGCATACGAATTTTTATAGTCCCAATAACGATGTCTGGAGCTTACCGTATGTGCATTGACCAGCGGCATGCCGCCAGCATCAAAGGCCGTTACCACCGTGCTGTGCTGGAAAGTTCCGTCACCATCCCAATCGTAAAAAATGACGTCCCCCAGCATGAGTTGCTCCGGTCGGCTCACCTGCTCTGCGGTCAACCCCCAGGTGCTGGAGCCCAAATACCGCTCCAGACTGTTGGAAACCGCCCAGCTATAGCTCCACAGCTCACGTCCAGCGACCCGTCCTTTATACCACCAGCCCGATTCTCTTTTACCAGTATAGTGGATCGGTGCGCCACCTGCAAAGAGGCACTGCGAGATATAATTGGTGCAATCCACATCAAATCCCTCAAACTCCGGGTTAAAGCTATCCCACCACTGATCTGCATAGGCCGCTGCTTCTTCACGACGATACCGGCTGGGACGTGCTGACGAACCAAAGCCCAGCACACCACGATTCAGCAGCGGCAGACTTCCTCCCTGATTGAACGACGCTTGTTCAAAAGGAACCTCTCCTCCCGCCGGCTTTCGTTCTGCCGGATCGCGCTCGATCCTCGTCACCTGCCAGGCTTCGCCCTCGCGTGTAAACGTCAGACGCTCCCGTTCAATCCGATCCTCCCGGTGAGTCATGCCGCCCTTTTCGTAAAAAAGCCGCACATGCAGCTGTACGTCGACCACTGCTTCATCCGGTGCATCCTGCACGATTCGCAGCGGCTTGGCACGTGTCTCGCTGCGTAGGGGAACGGCGTCCCGCTCGTTGTACCACTGCTCAAGTCTGGCCGCACGTGCTGCCCGCTCCATTCGCTGGCCCACCTCCAGGTACTCATCCGGCTGTGGTATACCATTTACCTCACTGCGATTGTACTGATTGACGTAAGCAAAAAGGGCCTGTTTCCATTCCCGCTCCCCCATCCCTATCCCTCCATTTTTCGTCTCGCTATCGTTATTCGGGGATAACCACGCTGATCTATAGCGTTCTGGTCTGATATGCTCTCTATCTATAAGTATGAATCTTTAAAGCTTAGTATGAACATCGAAACGCTGGAGAACGGAACGTTTTGCTTTCAAGCCTCACACGCATAATTTAGGCCAAAAAAACTTTACGGAACCGTCTGAAAACGGTATACTTAATCCAAAAGCAATCATTTTGAAATCATGTTTCACCTAATGAAACAATTTGCATTCATCTCAAACTCTTAACTTTCCATGAACCCCTGAAGATGAAATTGAGAACGTAACCAATTCAAACCAAATGTGCAAGACGTCGAAAAAAGACATCCCTATTTTCCCGCAAGCAGCCACTTCAAGGAGGTAATACTTATGTCAGGAAAAGATCAATTCTCCATTGCCCGTAGTCTGGAAGTCAACGGGAAGCCTTATCGCTACTACAGTCTTAAGGCACTGGAGGAACAAGGAAAAAGCGGTGTTGCCAAGCTGCCTTTCTCCATTAAAGTGTTGCTGGAAGCTGCGGTTCGCCAATTTGACGGACGCGCCATTACGGAAGAACATGTGCAGCAGCTGACAGGCTGGGCTGAAGATCGTGACAACAACAAGGAGATTCCGTTCATTCCGGCACGCATTGTGCTTCAGGATTTCACTGGCGTTCCGGTGGTGGTCGATTTGGCGGCCATGCGTGATACAGTGAAAAAAGCAGGCGGTGATCCGAAACAAATCAATCCGCTCGTTCCTGTCGATCTCGTAATCGACCACTCGGTCATGGTTGATGCTTTTGGAACCAGTGACGCGCTGGACTACAATATTAATGTAGAGTTTGAGCGCAACGAAGAACGATACCGTTTTCTGCGCTGGGCACAAACAGCATTTAATAACTTCCGTGCAGTGCCGCCGTCCACGGGAATCGTTCATCAGGTTAACCTGGAATATCTCGCTTCCGTAGCCGCCACCAAAACTATCGACGGCGACACCGTTGTTTTCCCGGATTCCCTCGTGGGAACAGACTCCCATACGACGATGATTAACGGACTGGGCGTCGTAGGCTGGGGTGTCGGCGGGATTGAGGCAGAGGCGGGTATGCTCGGGCAGCCGCTCTATTTTGTCACTCCCGATGTGATCGGCTTCAAGCTGACAGGCAGCCTGTCGGAAGGAGCTACCGCTACGGACCTGGCGCTGACCGTTACGCAAATGCTGCGTAAAAAAGGCGTAGTCGGCAAATTCGTAGAATTTTACGGCCCAGGTCTGGCCAACATCAGCTTGGCTGACCGTGCGACCGTTGCCAACATGGCACCAGAATACGGCGCAACGATCGGCTTCTTCCCAGTCGATGCCGAAACGCTGGCTTACCTGCGCAGCACCGGACGTTCCGATGAGCAAGTCAGTCTCGTAGAGGAATATTACAAAGCACAAGGCATGTTCCGCACAGCCGATACTCCGGACCCTGTGTTCAGCGATACGATTGAATTGGACCTGGCTTCGGTTGTACCAAGTCTTGCTGGACCCAAACGTCCGCAGGATCGTGTTGAGCTGAGCCACATGAAGGAAAACTTCGAAGGCATTATCCGTACCCCAGTGGACAAAGGCGGCTATGGACTGAGCGATGAAAAGATTGCTCAGAAGATTCCGCTGACCCATCCAGACGGCTCCACCAGCGAGCTGGGTACTGGCTCAGTCGTGATTGCAGCCATTACAAGCTGCACGAACACCTCTAACCCAAGCGTTATGGTGGGCGCAGGCTTGCTCGCCAAAAAGGCAGTACAACGCGGGCTCAAAAAGCCAGGCTATGTTAAAAGCAGCCTGACACCAGGCTCCCTCGTCGTGACGGAGTACCTGCATAAGGCCGGGCTGATCGAACCGCTGGAAGCTCTCGGTTTCCACGTGGCAGGCTATGGCTGCGCGACCTGTATCGGTAACTCCGGGCCACTTCCTGACGAAGTAAGCCAGGCCATTACAGACAATGATCTGACCGTGGCCGCAGTTATTTCCGGTAACCGGAACTTTGAAGGCCGTGTGCATGCGCAGGTCAAAGCCAACTATCTTGGCTCACCGCCACTGGTTGTCGCTTACGCGCTGGCAGGTACGGTGAACATTGACTTGACGAATGACCCGCTTGGTTACGATCAGGACAATCAGCCTGTCTACCTGAAGGACATCTGGCCTACTTCCGAAGAAATCAAGGAAGCGATCAGCCTGTCTCTCAGCCCTGATATGTTCCGTCGCAAATACGAAAATGTATTTACCGCCAACGAAAAATGGAATTCCATCCCAGTTCCTGAAGGCGAACTATATGAATGGGATGAAAATTCAACATATATTCAAAACCCGCCATTCTTTGAAGGGCTTCAAGATGGTGTGCAGGATATTAAGGAAATCCGCAATGCCCGTGTCCTTGCCCTGCTGAATGATTCGGTCACGACTGACCATATCTCACCAGCAGGCAACATTGCCCCTTCCAGCCCGGCAGGGCTGTACTTGAAGGAGCACGGCGTAGAGCGCAAGGACTTCAACTCCTACGGCTCCCGTCGCGGTAACCACGAGGTCATGATGCGCGGTACATTCGCCAACATCCGTATCCGCAACAATGTTGCTCCAGGGACCGAAGGCGGCGTGACCAAATACTTGCCAACAGATGAGGAAATGTCCATCTATGATGCGTCCATGAAATATCAGGCAGCCGATCAGAACCTGATCGTCATTGCCGGCAAGGAATACGGCACAGGCAGCTCCCGTGACTGGGCGGCCAAAGGTACGCTGTTGTTAGGTGTTAAAGCCGTCATTGCTGAAAGCTTCGAGCGGATTCACCGCAGCAACCTGGTTGGCATGGGTGTATTACCGCTGCAATTCCAAGAAGGCTATGGCTGGTCCAGCCTGGGTCTGAACGGTCGCGAAACCTTCGACATCCTCGGCATTGACAATGACGTGAAACCAGGTCAAGAACTTACGGTTGTAGCCAAACGCGAGGATGGCACCAAGTTCGAATTCCCGGTCACTGCCCGTCTGGACAGCACCGTCGACATCGACTACTACCACAACGGTGGTATTTTGCAAACCGTATTGCGTCAAATGATTCAAGCGTAATAATCAGGTGAATAATGAAAATCCCCTCCCAAATGCAGTGTAAGCTGCAATTGAGAGGGGATTTTTTACATGCTTCAAGCCCTACAAAGAAAACATATGCCGAGGATTGAGAACACAAGGGTTATAAGAAGTGTGAAGAGACCAGGCAGGCTTTCCATGATTGCAGAACCTTCTTCGCTCTTGAACTGACGACTGAGAAAAGGCTGGAGAAATAGTGTAATCACAAAAGCTATGAAGCTAAGTGCACACAACAACCATACCTCAGGGGATGATTTGTCAACAAAACGATCAGCGACATCATTGAAATTGTAGTGAATTGCTGTATTTCGCGGCATTGTCGGATAGATAAACAAGTAGATGCTGAAGGGCACAATAGAAAGAAGAAATGACATTAAATTCAAACTATTTAACCTACCTCGCATGAAAATCCTCCTTTTAGAGCTAAACGATTTATATGATACACAGATCAGCAGCCTATATCTTTACTTCCCTGGCTTAGTAAGAGAGAAATAATAAAACTAATCATCGTGGGCAAAAAAGAAGCGAGTACCATATACGCATTAACTTCTTGTCCTAAACCTATGGCAACCCCTATTAAGCCAAAAGCTATCCAGATATAAGCAGAGATGCGATGTGTCTTCTTCCATGCCCTTTCATTGGAAAGCAGCCAAGGGAACTTTAGTCCGATTAGACGATTGGGTGTTATTGTAGCAAAAGATATTCCTATTGCTAAATGCAAAATAGCCGACAATAATAAGGCTAATTTTAATGTGCTGAATAGAAATCCATCCGAATATTTGAACATGAGTGCAAGGAAAATCAAATCAAGTACAACAAACACACTTGCACAAATCTTACGGTAAGAAGCGAGCATACGTTCAGTAATGGTGTCTCTATGCTTTGAACACCTTGGATTCAGTACTACGATAGCCAGTGTTAAAACCATAGTAACTAATGGAAAATACAACAATGCTATACGATCGTTAGCGGAATGAAACGAGGAGGAAAACAAAGAAAAATTTATAACATGCAGCACAATAAAGAACATAGACACATGCATCCACGGCTTCTTGAATTCTTCTTTTACATTATAGTTGCTTGTACTCTCCATCCCGCTTACACCCTCCATATAACAGAAATTGAGTGACTCCACTTTATTATGCATATTTTCCAAACCCGAAAATGAAATAAACATCACAACAGCAAAAAAAAGCCGACCCTCTCAGAACCGGCTTACAACTATATTCTCTTATATTCTTACCTTCGTATGCCAATTACTTCGAAATATCCAAAAAGCCTTCTCCGAACACGTCCCGCACATCATGAATGGTGATAAACGCTGCTGTATCGATCGCTTTTACAATCTTTTTAAGCGCTGATACCTCTTGTTTGCTAATGACAATATATAAAACTTCTTTTGGATTTTTAGTGTAATATCCGTGGCCTGACAGGACGGTAACCCCACGATCCATTTTCGTAATAACCATCTCGGCAATTTTATCCTGGTGCTCCGAAATGATCATAACCGCTTTTTTCGGATTCAGTCCTTCAATCATGAAGTCCATCACCTTCGTACCGACATACAAAATAACGATGGTCAGCATCAACTTTTCCGGACCAATAATAAAATAGGAAGAGAAAGCAACGATCAAATCAAAAAACAGCAAAGCATAGCTGATATTCCAATCCAGATACTTGTTGGCAATCCGGGCTAAAATGACCGTTCCCGCCGTTGTACCACCTACCCGTACGATTAAGCCAATTCCAACCCCTATCATAACTCCGGCAAATATGGCATTAATCGTCGGCTCATGCGAATCAATCCGCCAGTTAACCGTTAAATGTAAAAACAATGAGTTAAAAGCAACCGCAATTATAGTGTACAGGGTCGTTCGCTTGTCCAAAAATTTATATCCGACAATTAACAACAAGCCGTTAATCACCAGATTGACGATCGAGGGAGACCACTGAAATAGGTAGTACAAGATAATCGTAACCCCGGTAACGCCCCCCTCGCCAAACTCATTCGGGATCACATACAGATTAACAGCCAGTGCGAATAAAAACGCACCTACAATAATAAATACGATATCTGCCATACTTTTTTTCATATATGTTCTAATCCTCTCTCTAACATTTCAACCGATGAATTGCCAGATGGATTGGCTGACTCTTCTTGCCAAAATACGCTGACAACCAGTTCATGGTATCCACTCCCCAACATAAAGTCAATACAACTTTGACACTTTAATTCGCCACCAGACTGCCTTAATCCAACTTTAGAATTTGCCAAAATCCCGCTTAAACAAGCTTATTCGACAAAAAAACACAATCCCGACTGCTAAACTAAGAAAGCGGGCCTCTAGCCCTTGTTTTGATCCTAGGCACATTTTCCCCTAAAATGACCATCCTCCTAATACACATTTTGGACACCTACGACCATCTTCCTGTTTTATGGCAAAAGCGTTTTACTTTGGATAAATGCGGGTATAATGATTGAAACATTACCAAGCAACCTACACGGCATTGCGACATCAAGTACATACAGATAGTCCTATACAGACGTTCTAAGCAACTCAAGCTGAATTTGACAATATGGAATTGGAGGAATGACCCACATGAATACAATGAACTTAACTGTCCACACCCTGATGCCTTTTCACCACCAATACCAACGTGCCAACGCGGTGAGTATGCAGAAGAAAGAAGATAGCTCGGAGAAGAAGCTCAGCTTTCAGGACATTTTGAATGAAAAAATGGGTAAAAAATAAAGCACCGTTTCAACCGGTTTTATGTTTCGCTTTACATAAGCTGAAAAAGCCGTAGTTTTCTACATCAATGTAGAGAACTACGGCTTTTTGTTACCCATATATCCCTAAACCTAAACTCATCCGTTCATGGATTTAAGCGTTCGGCAAACTACCCAGCGCTATCCGTTGGTCTACCTGGTTGTTTGAGCTGCCCACTACCGATTTATTGTCCCGTACTCCTGTACTGCTCTGCCTTCTCACGCATCCCGGCGACGACGGCCTCCTCAGCATTCAGCCCCTTGTCAGCTGCATAAGCGCGAATGTCCTGCGTGATACGCATACTGCAAAATTTAGGACCACACATCGAGCAAAAGTGGGCTTCCTTAGCCCCCTCTGCCGGTAGCGTTTCATCATGGTAGGACAAGGCCCGCTCAGGGTCAAGCGAAAGATTGAACTGATCGCGCCAGCGAAATTCAAAACGCGCCTTGGACAAAGCATCGTCACGCTGCTGGGCCCGTGGATGACCCTTCGCCAAATCAGCAGCATGTGCGGCAATTTTGTAGGTAATGACTCCCTCGCGGACATCATCCTTGTTCGGCAGGCCTAAATGTTCCTTCGGAGTAACATAGCACAGCATGGATGTCCCGAACCAACCGATCATAGCCGCCCCGATAGCTGAGGTAATATGATCATATCCTGGTGCGATATCCGTCGTTAGCGGCCCTAAAGTATAAAAAGGGGCTTCCTTACAAATCTCCATTTGTAAATCCACATTTTCCTTGATTTTGTGCATAGGGACATGTCCCGGCCCTTCAATCATAACTTGGACATCATGTTTCCATGCGATCTGCGTTAGCTCGCCCAACGTTTCCAGCTCTGCAAACTGTGCTTCATCATTTGCATCATAGATACTCCCCGGACGCAGACCATCCCCGAGAGAAAAGGCCACATCATAAGTTTTCATAATTTCACAAATTTCTTCAAAATGCGTATACAAAAAGTTCTCCTGATGGTGTGCAAGGCACCAGGCTGCCATAATCGACCCGCCTCGGGATACAATTCCGGTCATTCTATTCGCCGTCATCGGTATATATCGTAGCAATACACCCGCATGGATTGTAAAATAGTCCACTCCCTGCTCCGCCTGCTCAATCAGCGTGTCTCGATACAGTTCCCACGTCAGCTTCTCAGCTTCGCCGTTCACCTTTTCCAGCGCCTGATATAGCGGCACCGTTCCAATCGGTACGGGAGAATTCCTGATGATCCATTCGCGTGTCGTATGGATATTACGGCCTGTAGACAGGTCCATGACGGTGTCTGAGCCCCAACGCACTGCCCAGGTCATCTTTTCCACTTCCTCCTCGATGGAGGACGTAACCGCAGAATTCCCGATGTTCGCATTGATCTTTACGTGAAAATGGCGCCCAATGACCATGGGCTCACTTTCCGGGTGATTGATATTGGACGGCAAAATGGCGCGGCCAGCCGCCAACTCCTGCCGTACAAACTCGGGTTCTACCCCTTCGCGGATCGCCGCAAATTCCATTTCGGGCGTAATGATCCCTTGCCGCGCATAATGCATTTGCGTCACGGTTCGCCCTTGTGAAGCCCGCAGCGGACGGTTGGTCACGCCGGGAAATTCCACTGTCTCCCGTTTGGAACCGGGTTTCAGCCCATTATCCTCCGGCTTGACGGCGCGGCCCTCGTACGCCTCCACATCCCCCCGTTCCAGCGTCCAAGCTCGCCGTAATGGGGGTAAGCCCTGACGGATATCCATCTGATAGGCTTCGTCAGTCATCGGACCACTGGTATCGTACACACGCAGTGGCTCATGATACTCCGTGCCCTGCGGCGTATAGGTGGGATGCAGCGCGATTTCGCGCTCCGGCACAGCAATATCTGGCCGAGAACCCTGAATATACACCTTGCGGCTCCCCGGGAAAGACTTAACGCTACTGGATTGCTCCACCCTTGTCTTCTCTACTTCTGCTGATTTCACTCCTATTTCCTTCGTTCCTTCTGTTTCCATCGGTTTCATGGTCCATTCCTCCCATTTCGTTGAAATGACACACCGATCCGGAACCATTCCCAGGGTGGCGCTGATCTATGCAAAAAAGCCGGTTCCCCAGGGAACCGGCTAATTAAACGAGCCTGCTATCCAGACAGGACGCACATAGAATAAAACCTCATGCGTCACCGTAGACAGCAGCTGCGTATACATTTCAATGGCCGATTACTTCCCTACGCTGGTATGATCCAGATCAGGTGCAAAGGGTCCGGAATCTTGCCCGATTCCATCTCAGCCCGCATTACAGGCTCCCCCAGTAACTGTGATACTTTTTTATTCACATGTATTGGCGGCTATAACAGACAACCCGCCATCTCTATCAGACTACTTTAAATTTATAGCTTTGGCAACCCTTGTATGCTTTCCTATGGTATTCACTACTACCGTTACGGAAGCATAAGCCCCATTTCCTTGGCCGCTTCGATCAATATTGGAGCAAAATCATGCAGCGTCTCGGGTGCAAGTCGACTAACCGGGCCCGATACAGATAAAGCCGCCGCGACCTGTCCCTTTCGATTCACAATAGGTGCGGCGACAGCTGCTGCCCCTGGCTCACGCTCTTCATAGCTGGTCGCATAGCCCTTCTCACGGATATCCTGCAATTGGGCTTTATAAGCCTCAGGATCTACCGAAGGCGGCCATTCTTCCCCGCTTAGCAGTACCTCCAACTCCTGTGGCGGCATAAAGGCCGCCAGCACCTTGCTGGAGGCTCCCACAGCCAGCGGCATACGCGCTCCTACAGGCGCAACCCTGCGGATCGCCTGGTTGCTCTGTACGGCTTGTATGCGAATACGCATGCTGCCATCCCGCAAATACAAGCTGACCGTTTCTCCTAAACGATCACGCAGTGCTTCCATTGCAGGCTGTAACAACACCGCCGGCTCATCGCTTTGGGACAGATGCGTGGACAGCTCCCATATACGAAAGCCGAGCCTATATTTTTCCGTTTCGGCATTTCGAACGACAAATCCTCGATCATCCAGCGTAGTCAAAAGACGATGAACGGTGCTTTTATGTAGACCAATTTGGGAGGCAATCTCCGTTAGACCAAGATCAGAATTTGCGGTAAAACACAGCAATATATCAAGTGCACGCTCTACAGCGCGGACGGTTAATTTACGGTCTTCCATCGTGAACCGCTCCTCTTGTATCCATATTCGTTTCACACTATGAAACATGGTTACATAAATTATATAGAATAGTCGCGGCTACTGTAAACCGATGTTTTTGTGACAACCATATTACAGAACAAGAACAAACATCGACAATTCTTTGCATCATTTTTACTTTTCCAGTGCAGACGTTGACTTTGGATAATCCCCAGCATACGATAATAGGTATCTATACGGACATACCCTACTATTTTCAAGTGAGTTTATACCTATATTCCTGATTCGAAGATCAATTTTATATAAGGAGGCTCTTACATGATTTCGACATCCCAGCGCAACGCTCAGCTACAGACCGCTGTTCAGGAGCCGTCCACCCCACTCTTTAATCCCCGTCTGCTGCGGTTCAAGCACGTTGTGATTGCTCTGCTGCTGTCGGTCGTATTTTTTCTGTTGTTTTGTTTTATTGCCTTGCATGCTTACATCGCTTGGGTGCTTACGAATCCCACGGTCGCACCATTGTACTCTAATCCGATGCAGGCCAAAGGTATGCCTTATGAGGAAGTCAGCTTCCCGGCCAAGGACGGCAGCCGCATGGTACAAGGCTGGTATATCCCGGCCAATCAATCGCGGAAAACCATTATTTTCAGTCATGGTTATGGGGCTAACCGTGAAGAAAGCTGGATTCCCATGTATGATCTGGCGCATTATGCCCACCGTTTGAACTTTAATGTGGTCATGTTCGATTACGGATTCGCGTCACAAAACAGCAAGGCTGTCGCAACCGGCGGTAAAGCGGAATCCCAACAGCTTCTTGGGGCCATCCAGCTTGCAAAACAACGCGGCTCATCGGAAATTATCGTATGGGGCTTTTCTATGGGGGCAGGAACCGCTCTTCAGGCGGGCTTGCAAACCAAGGATGTGGACGCAATGATTTTGGACAGCACCTTCTTGCTGGAACCAGATACGCTATATCACAACATTCACAATCAAATTAATCTGCCGAGACATCCATCTTTGGAAATACTGGAATTGCTGTTTCCCATCTTGAACGGCACCAGCTTGCATCAGATTCCATATCAGGAGGTTAAAAAGGAGGACTATCCGTTTCCAATCATGTTTGTGCATGGTACACAGGATGAAAAGGCTCCTTACCCCATTGCGGAAAAGCTCGCTGCCAATCAGACCAACCCGCTTTCCAGTGTATGGATTGTCAAAAACGGGTTACATGAGCTTATTTTCAGAGAGCACCCTCGTGAGTATTTACGGCGGGTATCGACATTTTTAAGCAATGTGCAGGAGTTGGAGGACAAGAAAACAGCTAAAGTTTTACAAGGGGGTCCACCAACATTTTAACGAAAAAACACGCCATGTTCTTGGCGTGTTTTTTCGTTAAAGTGAACAGTGTGATCATCTAATAGGGGGGGCCCAGCGAAGCTGACACCATGTATAAGAAATTAAATGTAACAGTTTATAATGGATCCGTATCAAGCGACCAGACTGATTAAATTGCCATCAGGGTCCTTTATGATTGCATAACGCTCACCCCAAGGCGTATCGTTTGGCTCAAGATGCCCTGTATGTCCCCGTTCTTTCAGTCGGCCATATGATTCATCCAGCGCTTCCTTGCTGTCAAACTGGAAAGCAAGCTCCATCCGATAACCGGCAGGCTCCTGCTGGTTGCCTAGAATAATCCCCGCCGTTTCCCACGTATCAAAAGCAAGGATAACATCATTGTATGCTACTTCGACATGTGATTCTTCATTTGCGCTTTTCGGTATTTCCAAGCCCAAAATCCGATAGAAATCTAAGGACTTCTCCATTTCTTTTACGAAAATCGCTATTCTTTTTAACTTAACTGCCATACTTCACAGCTCCCATCAATGAATTGATTTTACACCTCCATTGTATCGATCATAAAGACTGTTCAAATAGGAAAAAACGGACTCTTTTATCTCTTTCTTATCAAGGCTTTAAAAGACTTTCCATAATAATGCCTAAAAGTATTGGTAAAATGCGACTCATCATAATAGCCATATTTGAGCGAAAGATCTACCAAACTGGAATAACCACCCTGATGAAACTCTTGTAGTGTGCTTTGAAACCGGACAATTCCCAGCATCTCCTTTGGACTTAAGCCGAGCTCCTGATTGAATACCCTTCTAAGCTGGCGTTCACTACAGTGAACTTGATTGGCCAAATTCGTTACAGATAGATTCCCTTTGCGGTCATAAATAATCTGCATGCTTTGATACACTAGTGGGGGAATTGCTATATCGCTATCTGCCAGCATCTGAACCAAATGATGCTCGGCAACCGTAAGAATGTCAGAGATCGTTTTGGCAGCTAACATTTCTTCGACCCAATACATTCCTTTAAGGCCCAAGACATCTTCCAAATAGATACGTTCTCCCTTTAACGCCGAAGGGGGGATCTTTAGAATCGAACGAGCTGATTCCGAATATATCCGAATGCCAAATAATGAACGGGCTTCCGAGAACTGCAGTACTTCTGAT
>NZ_JCAJRU010000089.1:0-17753 GCF_059447605.1 Paenibacillus sp. N119s
TACCCAAAAGAATAGCTGAGGTGAGTAGAGATGAGTAGAGATGAGCAGAGTCAAAGTAAAACCAAGCAAGAGTTGGACCGGATCGTGTTCATCGGTCGCACGTTTGAAGAGTACGTACAAATGTTCAATTTGCACATTCCTGAACTTGTAGGTAAAAAAATTTTGGACTGTCCTGCAGGCGCATGTTCGTTCACCGCTCTGGGCTGCAAAGCCTCGCTGGATGTCACTGCAAGCGATATCGCCTACGATCACAAGGTTGACGATCTACAACGAAAAGGTCAACTGGATATTACGCATGCAATGGAAACACTAGAACGTGCAAAAGATAATTATGTTTGGAGCTATTATGGAGATGTGCAAGAGCTTAGCGAGCAGCGCCGTCAAGCACTCCAGGATTGCACACAGGATATGAGGAAGCATCCAGAACGCTACGTTTTTGCGATGCTTCCAGAGCTTCCCTTTGGGGATGAACAGTTTAACATCGTGCTGTCCGCCCATTTTCTGTTTATGTATAGTGATCGACTTGACTATGAGTTTCATAAAAATACGATACACGAGCTACTACGAGTGGCCTCAGAGGAAGTCCGTATTTTTCCACTGACCGATTTAACGGGTACTCGTTACGAACTGCTAGATCGATTGATTCTTGAGCTGGAAGCGGAAGGCTTACGAGTGACGGAGGTCAAAGTCCCGTACGAGTTTATGCGTAACGGCAACTCGCTGTTGCGTATCCGAAAGATATAGGACAGCTTTAGAGCTTTCACACTGAAAATTAGAAAAATTTAGAATATCAAGAAACATTCCTATATTTTTTTCGTCTATATTATGGAAGACCTTACGTATGAGGGCAGAATTTTCGAAAGCCTAAAGTTAAAATTAACTCACAAAGGAGCTTATGCATGTTAAAAAAGTTAGGATTAGCTGCATTAATTCTGGTGACTAGCCTCTCCATTACGGGAACAGGCTGGGCCGCATCCAGTGCAACAACCATTGAGGTTTCCAAAAGTCCACTGGATTACAACATTGCTCGCCCGCTCAGCGATGGTGCTTTTCATGATGGCTTATTGGCTGCCGAAACATCTGCTGGAAGCCTTGTGTATTACAATACCAAAGGAGCAAAAGCTTTCTCTCTTCCTGCCGAGATCAAGCCTGTTGGTGAGGATTTTCATGAGCAGCGCGCTGTAGTTAAAAATACAAAAACCAATCTCTATGGATACATTAATACCAAAGGAACACTGGTTATTCCTTGCCAATATGCCGAAGCTCATTCGTTTAGCGAAGGCAAAGCCAAGGTCACCATAGCGGACACCAAAGAAAATGCCATTATAGATCGAACAGGAAAAATCCTTTCTCATTTTAAAATAGATGGGGATTCGGAATATGTATTTACGGACGGCCTGGCTCTTGCCTATGCCCCTAACACTGGGAAGATTGGTTTTGTGAATACTTCCGGTCAAGTAGCAATTCCTTATCAATACAAATACAGCCGTAGTTTCTCGAATGGCCTGGCTATTATTCAGAATAGCAAGGGTCTGTACGGTTATATCAATACGGCAGGGAAAGAAGTCATTCCACCTCAATATCAATCCGGTGGGGACTTCTCGGAAGGATTGGCTCCAGTCCAAAATACCAAGGGTAAATGGGGATTCATCAATAAACAGGGGAAAGTCGTGATTCCCTTTAAATTTATGGATGCACAGGATTTTAGTGAAGGCTTAGCCAGTGTGAAAAATGCGAAAAATGAGGTTGGATTTATTGATAAAACCGGAGCATTGGTCATTAAATATCAACAAAAATATGATGTTGCATCTCCATTCAAGGAAGGCATTGCTTTAGTCGGTAAACAAACAAACTCATCTGTCTCAGACGGAAAATTTGGTTACATCAATCGCCAAGGCCAATTGCTAACTAAACTTGAATACAGATCTGAATCTTCTTCCTTCTCTAATGGCTATGCAGTTGCTTTTATCAAGCCAGGCAAAGCCTTCATTGTATCTAAGCATTCTGTTTCAAAATAAAAAATGACCCTGGAAGCAGATCCACTCCATCTGCCTCCAGGGTCTTTTAGATTGCCAATATTTCAAATCCTCTTAGTCGTGTGTGTAGAATTTCACTCCAGGCAGATCAGCTGCCACCCAAGAATAATTAATAGTATTGCTGTTGTAATTTTTGGTCCCCGCCTGAGCAATCTGTACTTCCTTCAAGATCGTGATGGATGAACCCTTCGGTCTGACGACCACGACATGACCATGCCCATCTGCTTTTTTGATCCCGATCGTAGGATACCCGAGATTTGCTCTATTTTGAGCATCCTGAAAGGTTACAAGGGACCAGCCTGGCGCCTTTTTATTCAGTAAATCATCAGCCATTTGATTGGCTAAGCCACTCGGCAAGGGTGCCGACATCGCAGACATGACATCTTGCGCGAAAATATTGCATTTCGTTCCACCTACCGGCGAATACTTTTTGTTCGTTTCCACCTTAAAACCGTCGATTACAGATGCGTATGTGCTTGCACTTCTAGCCATTGAAAATTCCCCCTGAATTGAATATAAGTTGTAGAGGAAATGACGGAGTCGCTTGAACATCTGAATGGCTCCACATTCAATTGATGTTGGCTTCAATTCCCTCTCAACTATTAGGGTGATTTTCGGCTTACTTTAACAACGCAATATCACAGAAAATAAACTATATTTTTATAATGTATACCCCTTATTGTTTAATCAGCACCTAGCTGAAGGCTTTCATCACTGATTATGGTTGGAATGATAAGCTCAGGAGTAGTCGCAGGCTTAGCCTGTGTAAAATAGTCTGTAATCCCCATCATTAAAGCCATGCCGATAAACAGCATGATCCATTTATGATTCTTTTTCATCATCTGTGCCTCTCATTCTTCACTACGCCCATTCAACCACTTGAACCAGTGGAGCAAATGACTGAACCGGTATTCGTGCTGGGAAGCGTACGTCCATACCTCCGGCTCTTCACCCGGTTCCCTCCAGACGAGCATGGAAAAGTGACCTTCTTTCTCGCTTGCAACCGATAGCAGCGAAAGACGATCATCCCCAAATCGGTAAGGGGCCGATTCCACCCAGTAATTTCGCATATCGCTGATCCAGCTGCGGAACTGCTCAGTAGCTGCGATCCGTAGCACTTCATTAGGAAGAAGCAAGTGCTCATGGATGTCCTTCCAATCCCCGGCATATTGGTACCGCGCTGCTAACATTGGACTGAGTGGTCTGGATTTGCCTAGAGCCAACGTTGGCATACTGGTGACGGGAACGACTGGTCCAATACGCTGGATAGCACAAGCACGGGCTTCCTCCTCACTCATTCCGTAGGACATAGCCTCCACGAGAAAATTGTTCCGTCTTACACCAAATTGATGCCGGTAGTGTGACATTTCAACCTGTAGCTCTAGTGCCATACCTTGTAACGTATCTGTTCCAATCATCCCCAAACACCTCTCATTTCAAAATATAGTCGTGCAATTCTCGTTGCGCTCGATACGTAGCCCAATTGAATTCTGGCCAATCTGATTCTTCTCTCGTCATGCTCGTAAAGCGGGCTTGTAAAAACTCATCCAGCGTTCCATGTTCCTTGCGGCTAAAATCAATCAGCAGCGGAATCGCATCTGCTGATAGCTCACTCAAATATTCCTTGTCTATCACCGATGTTGTGCGATACCGTTCGAGATTATTTTCAGCTATCCGTACATCCATGCCCACATAATTAACAACAATATAGGCGATCAGAGCGAGCACAATATAATATTTTGCCAGCGGAAGCTGACGGACATGAATACGCACGGCTGCAATGAGCAGCAACAAGCCTAGAAAAATCATAAACGCGTGTACCAGATAGCGGGTATACGTATAGCCGTATGCTTCTTCGTACATGACCAGTCGGGTATATCCTGAGTACAGCATCACACCCGAACAACCTACGAGTAGGTACAGCAGGCCGCTGTTCAATGTTTGTGCTATCCCTGAGCCAAATTCAGCCCACTTCAATACACTGATCATCAGCACAAAGTTGATACCTGTGACCATTACCAGCTCTCCGAACCCTCTTCTCGCATATTCGGCATACGAGGTTCCTTCTGGCAAAGCACCCTCCCATGCGCCAAACAGATATCCAAACTGCAGCACGACGAACACAACATACACCAGGTTCATAGCAATCAGCACTGTAGCCGTAATGACAGGATCAAACCTGATCGCGACTGGCTCGTGGTAAGGTACTGTGGATGATGGCTGAACCTCTCTCTCCGTTTTCCGCAGAGCAGGCTGTACGAATCCCCACAAGTAACAGAAGAAGCAGAAGGTGAAAAAGCAGGTCCAGATTAGCCGCAGCATGCCACTTCCAAAGGACAGCGTACCGATCCACTCAGGTATGCCGGATAACAAATTTCTGAACATCCCATCTGCCGAAGCCAGTAAAGATATGATGATGAACAGCAGGGGCAAGGCGATAAGCAAACCGATCGTTACTTTACCTAACACACGTTTACGCTCGTCTTTTACATTCCGAAAGGCTGCCGTTTTGGCCATCCGAAACGGAGTCACGATATGACGAAAGTTTTGATAAAACCAATGGCTTAGCGCCTGACCGATAATCCCCGGTTCTGACCATCCATGCCTGTTCTCCCCAAACAGCAGCACCATATGTATGCTAATCAGAGCAGGTATAGCCAGGGCATTTAGCACATAAAAGACCAGGTTATTGAACAGCACGTATGTCAATGCCAGCATGAAAATGATCACAAATAGCAAAAGATTTATCCATGAACTTGGCTGGAAACGATCTCGATTAAAGGCATACATATAAGCATAAAATACAGCAACAAAAATAGGCATAGACACGCCCAGACCATGTCCGTAGAACAGATATTGATGAATCAATGCCAACACAATGGCGCCAGCAAAGGCGGACAACAACGACGGTTTTGGCAAAGACGTTCCACTCATCTTGTCATGCATGGTAAATACCTCCACAACTATGCTTTATAACCCTTATTGTAGATGATAAAATAAGAAGATAAAGAGAAATTAATCGAAACAAAATTTCCTATTTTATAAAAGCGGGTGCGCTTTTAATCAAGCATAGGGGAAACGGAGCATGCCTGAATGAAACTTCACGCCCAATTTTTACGACTTCACTCACATGCAGCTGACGACAGAGACGAGAACCATACGATAGAGACTACGCTGGATGAGTTGGCGGCTATTTTTGACTGCACCCACCGCAATGCCTTAATGATCGTTCAGAAAATGGAGCAGCACGACTGGATCCAGTGGACTCCCCGCCGAGGCAGAGGCCGCCGTTCCAGTCTGCGCTTCCTCATTCAGCCGGAAGACATTGCCGTGCAATCCATGATGCAAGCCATAGACCGCCATGATATCAAACGCGCGCTGGATGAAATTCGAGTTCACTCGCGGTCCTCCACCATGCAGGAGCATTTACAAGGCTGGCTGCTGAATTATTTCGGGCATCATGCGGAGGTTCGTAGTGATCAGCAGCAGATCGACACGCTGCGTCTGCCTATCCGTCAGCAGCTCTATACGCTGGACCCGTTGTATTTGAACTGGCTTGCCGAGTCCTTCGTATCCAGCCATGTCTTTGACGGGCTGGCCCGCCGGGCGAACGAGAGCGGTGAAATTTTGCCGGGACTGTCCCATGCTTGGGAGGTGGATATCACTCGTACGCAGTGGACCTTTTTCCTGCGTAAAGAAGTGCTGTTTCATAACGGCAAAATACTGACCGCAGAAGACGTCGTCTATACCTTTGAGCGATTGAGTCGAGCGCCGGGAAGGAGACTGTACCATTTTATTGTGCGGCAAATTCAGCACGTTCAGGCGTTAAGTCCGACAATGGTACGTTTCATACTAAAGGAGCCGAACGAGCTATTTCTATCCTTCCTGTGTACCAGCCGGGCTGCGATTGTGCCGCGTGAACTTAATCAGGTGGGTGAAGCCGCCTTTGGCGTCCGTCCTATCGGTACGGGGGCTTTCAAGGTCACGGAAATGAACGAAAGCCTGTGTATACTGGAGGCTTTTGCTCCTTATTTTCAAGGCCGTGCTCATCTAGATCGGGTAGAAATCGTCCAACTCCCGTGGGCGACTAAGCTGGAATCGTCGGAAATGGAGGATACCGCTTCTTCTTTTCACATTATCCATAATCCTATACTGGCAAGAGACACAGATACCGCATGGAGTCAGATTCACTCGGCGGCTTCGGTACGCAAGTTTATCACATGTAACACATACAAGGATGGACCACTGCGCAACCCGGAAATACGTGCTCGCATTGTAGCATGTCTGGATCCTCGCCCCCTTCCTTCAGCAGGGGATTCATCTAACGCCAACGACGCATACGAACCACTGGCGACGATGCAAATTGCCACCATTCCCGAGTATAGAGCAGATGCAGAACGGGTCGCGGCTCAGCTCGAATCCTGTGGATATACCTGTAACATCGTGGCCGCACCCATGAATGAATTCAAAAGCTCATCTATTCGGATGGAATCAGACTTGATCATCTTCTCTCTGTTTCGGGATCGTGATGAGCAACTGCGCCTGTTTGATCTGTATCTCAATGTATCCGGGCATGTGGAGCCGCACAGCCGTGTGGATATCGAAAGACTGCTGCGCGAAATTGCACGGGAAGCCGACCATACCGTGAGGGCACAGCAATTTGAGCATATCGAAACTCGGCTCATGGATGAGCACCAATTGCATATTTTATATGAAAAGCCCGTTCAGACGGCCTATCTTCCTTCTGTGCGCGGCGTATCTTTTAACAGCCAAGGCTGGGTAGATTTGCGTCATGTCTGGTTTCCACCTGCCCAACCTCCGACTCCGCATTCTTAACGGCAACAGTCCCCTTCAGATGCGTGTCCACATCAAAAAAGGTATCCTCTTTTTCATAAGAGAATACCTTTTTTAACGTTATCTAGACCTTCTAACCCAATGTTTCAGAGGATGACAATGCCCATCCCCCCAAACCATGACTTTGGACATCGCTAGGGTCCTCCGTAGGAGGGGCAACGGGCGGAAAATTCAATAGGATAAAAACATTAAATGCGAGCAGAGAAAAAACGATCTTTTTTATCATGGATGTGCTCTACCTCTCCAAGCAAGTTTTTATACTCCTCTTTATCCTCAGAAGTGGCAGTATGCCGATACTTTTCGAATAGTCCTACACACTTGATGGTGACAGGATTACCATTCAGCACGACAGAATAGGAAAGGCTTTCGAGCAAAAATTTCATACCCTTGGAATACCGATGTTTGTTGAGATCATAACAAGCCATCTCTGCCAAAAATCGTGCATAAAGATCTGCTGACATTTGCTCTGTATAAGTGCCTACCTTGGTATGCTGATCTGCAAATGCCTCAATTTGTTTTTCAAAGTGTTGCAGTACATGATCTACATTAAAATCATAGCGGTTGGCTGCTACCATTATTTTATGTAACCCGACCAGAATTTCACCCTCATTTTTTTCCAAATAATCTACGTACTGCGGAATCACATCCAGACTGCCAGACATCAACTGATACAGATACCTGTTGGCCTCAGCCCAGTTGCTGCAAAGAGCCTTCAAATGCCGGGCTTCTTCTGTATCCTCTTGCACCCAGCTCAAATCAGAATATAGCGATACATATTCCAGCGCCTTCTGGTAATCCCCGCGCTCATCCCACACCCCGGCACGCAGCACGTAAGAATATACGATATACATAAACAAAGGACCCTTAGGTTCCTTGCCCCGCTCTGATTTTTTGGTGTTTCCGTATTTTTGCTCGTATTGTACTTTGGCCTTCTGAGCCATTTTTTCAGCAAACCATTCTACTTTATCCCAACGCCGCAAGGAGGCATACGTATTAGCCAAGTCTCTTAGGGCATCCAATTGGTCTGCCTCACCCAACCGCTCCACAAAGCTTTCAAAATGTGTGGCTGCCCATAAATTTTCATCCTGGTCATCGCCAATGGCAATCGTAAATAAACGGTATTGGCAAAGCGCCAACCGCTCCGAATGTTGATACTTCTCGCTTTCCGCCACATTTTTATAAATAATGGCTGCCGCCTCGAACCTGCCTTCGCTGAATAATTCCTCCGCTGTCTCAAACAAAGCCGGGGCGTATATGAGATAATCCATCATAAACTCCACGACTTGCTTAATACAATCCAGTTTGTTCAGCTCTGCACAGCGATGCAAAAAGGGACGAACCCTTCGCCAATTCGGCGCCGTATTCCGTATAAATTCATCAATATAGAGCTCATAGAGGCTCCCCTCTTCAAGCCCCATGCCCGCAGCAATCCGGTCCAGCAGCAGCATGGCAATCGGCCGGTTGCCGTTAATAATGGCACTGATCGTACCTGCATTAATACCTGTGTTCTCCCCAAACTTACTAATCGTAATTCCTTCTCGTCTGATATACTGCTCCAGCTCTGCGCGAATAGTGGTTGTTTCCTTCAATTCAGGCACCCCCAGGGATAACTTGCATGTTTTCAATTCAAAAAAAGAAAATTCCCGTGAATATTCCCTTAATTATACAAAAGAAAGCCTACTTAGCCAACCGCCCAAGTACATTTATATCAAAAAATTCAATAATTCTCCGAATTATCGTATACTACAGGAGGTAAGCTGAACGGCTACAACCAATCGGTCGCAGGAAAGGATACAACAAATGGATAATACCACCACAACAGAACAACAAATTGCACAATGGATGGTCGCGCAAATCCGTGAAGTGGGCACTCTAAAACAAGAAGATGCCATTGCATATGTACGCTCTGAATATGGAGAGCAGTATGTGTTTATAAGCGAGCATGGTCATGTATCTTTGGAAAAAGAAGTAAAAAAGGCATTTCGCAAGCTACATGGCGGCCGAATTGCCTGGGATCGTGATGCATTTCTCTGGGCCTGGACTTAACAAGCAAAAGCATCTGCAATAGGCAGATGTTTTTTGATGATTTAACCATATATCCTCTGGAGTCGGCCGTACAAGCACTCGAAATGGCCATTGAAATCAAAAATAGGTTAGAGCAGACTCGGCGTTAGCCGGTATGTAGCTGGTATCTACGGAAGCCAGCTTCCTATAAGGAAGCTGTATCCGCAGGCAGGGACACTTCGTCCGCGTAGTTCGTTGCCATAATCTTGGCTACCCCGGCCGGATCAGTCGTCTGACCCAACGCCCACATCATTTTCGTCACCAGCGCTTCTGTTGTCATGTCATACCCTGGAATAACACCCTTTTCCAGTACCTTCTGTCCGACCTCATAAATCGTCAGATCCCCGCCCTCATAAGGACATTGAGTGGTGACGACAATACTCATACCATCCTTCATCAGCTCTTCGATTTTACTAATCAGGCTTCTTTCTTTAAAAGGCACGCCCCCCATGCCAAAGCCCTCAATGACGATACCTTTATAGCCCAAGCTCTGAATAGCATCGAAAATCGCCGGATTCGTGCCGGGAATCAGCCTGAGCAGAAATACCTCAGAAGCATACCTGTCATTGTAGGGGTGACGAACAGCATCACGATTTGCAAATACGCCCTCCGTATAGACCACCTTGCCGTTCTCCACGAGGCCGATGTACGGATAGTTAATACTCTCAAAAGCGTTATAGCTGCGTGTTCTGATTTTCGAGCTGCGGCTGCCGTTGATAATTTTGCCATTAAACACGACAAAAACCCCTGCCACCTCGCCACATGCGGTCAGGAATGAGTCGATTACATTTTTTTTGGAATCACTGTGCTCCGCCAAAATAGAAACCTGCGAACCTGTCACAACGACGGGTTTGTCTACAGTGCCCAACATGAAGCTCAGGGCTGAAGCCGTGTAAGCCATCGTATCCGTGCCATGGGCGATAACAATACCGTCGTATTGATCGAGCGAACGATGTACCATCCGAGCGATGGAGGCCCAATCCTCTGGTTGTGTATTGGTGCTATCGATGCTCATCAGATTGCAGGCATCAATCTCGCAAATTTCCTGAAGCTCCGGAATTTCAGCCAAAATATTTTCAGCCGATTGGGTCGGAGTCAGGCCGTTTTCCTGATAAGAAGAGGAGATTGTTCCTCCGGTATTAATGAACAGAACCTTTTTCATATGCCAATGTTCCTTCCCGATTACAACTTCACTTTATTGTTCTTAGAATTTATCATGAATAAGGGTGATTAGCTACTTTGCTAAAGAAAAGGATTTTGAAAGTAAGGCTAAAAAAGCACGACAGACAAGCGCCGGCTTTCCCATCTCCCGCAACTTGTCTAGCGTGCTTTTTACGATAGCTGCAATGAATCTACAGCACTGTACATACCTTTAACCCGTTCACGTACTTTTATGACAATGCTGGTTGCTCCTGTAACGTTCTTTGCCCCAAAGCTTTGCCAAGGAATTGCCGTGTCCGTTCTTCCTTCGGATGATTGAAAAACTGCTCCACCGGCCCCTGTTCTACGACCGTACCATGCTCCATCAGCACGACCCGGTCGGCTACATCCCTCGCAAAACCAAGCTCATGCGTGACAATAATCATCGTATTGCCTTCACTCGCCACCTTTTGAATCACGGACAGCACTTCATCCACCAGCTCAGGATCAAGCGAGGATGTCGGCTCATCGAACAACAATACCTGTGGATTCAGCGCTAAAGCCCGGGCAATCGCCACACGCTGCTGCTGTCCGCCCGAAAGCTGGGCAGGATAATAGGTCATACGATCCTTTAACCCGACCTTTTCCAAAATGCCTTCACTGATCTCCCTCGCCTGCTTGCGATCCAGCTTTTTCACGCTAGTCAGACCAATCATCACATTGTGGAGTGCGTTCAAATTTTTAAACAGCTGATATTGCTGAAATACCATTGCCGTTGCCATCCGCAGTCCGAGAATGTCCTTTTTTCCTGCCTTGGCCGCATCTACCTTCAGACTGTCAATTTCAATGATCCCGCTGGTCGGCTGTTCCAAAAAATTAATGCTGCGCAGCAGTGTGGACTTCCCCGATCCGCTTGGCCCCAGGATGACCACAACTTCTCCCTTGCCTACCGTCAGGTCTATGCCCTTTAACACATGATGCTGCCCAAAATGCTTATGAATTTGATGAAGTTGAATCATGCCCTTACTCACTTCTTTCGTATATTCGAATACGCTTTTCCAGCACAACAAGCCCGCGCTCAATAATGATGCACACCAGCCAGTAGATCAAAGACACCGCAACATAGACCTCGAAAAAAGCCAACGCTCGCGCGCCCATAATTTTAGCCTGTCCCATCATATCGACGACACCAATCATAAAAATAAAGGACGTGTCCTTCACTGTGCTGATCAGCGTGTTTCCCAAATTGGGCAAAGCCACCGTTAGCGCCTGCGGCAATACAATTTTGAGCATAATCTGTGTTTGGCTCATGCCGATCGAATTGGCAGCCTCAAATTGTCCCCGATCGACCGAATGAATCGCTGACCGGAACGTTTCCGACAAATATCCTCCCAGGTTCAACGAAAATGAAAGCAACGCAAACAGCTCGGGCGGAATGACGTAGACATTGAATTGCTGTAAAAATCCATACTCACTCTGAAAATAATACAAAAACTTCGGTATTCCGTAATATACGAGAAACAACTGCACAATGAGCGGTGTTCCCCGGATATACGAGACATACAACGTAGACAATGGTGCCAAGACAGGCACCTTATATATCCGAATTAAGGCCGTAGCTAATCCAATGATCGCACCCAGCAGCATGGAGACAAATGCAATCCATAATGTAACGGGGAGATACTCCACGATCTGGGGAAGGCTTTTCAGCATATAATCTAGGTCAAACAGCTTTTCCATAGGAACCCCACTTTACCCTTTACATTGTGATTATTGAGGAATGAATTCCCCACCTGTCCATTGTTCAGACAACTTTTTCAGTGTTCCGTCGGCTTTAAGCTCTTTAATAATCGGGTCGATTTTAGCTTTTAGCTCCTCACCCTGCTTATCCTTTTTGAACACCAGGTTAATGTTATCGCTTTGTACCGGCTCGCCCACAGCTTCCACCTGCAAGCCTTCCTTCTTGATCGTTGCTGCCGCCATCACTGGATCATTCACATAAGCATCCACTCGGCCATTTTGCACGTCTTGAAGGTTATCGGATGAAGTGCCTGTATCATTATATTTCAAAATAATTTTGTTCCCGTGCTTCGCATTATACTGTTCCAGCAACTGTGTATAGGAATCGCCCACCGAGGCGGCTACCTTCTTACCTTCCAAATCCTTGAGGGAGTGGATATCCGTTCTACCCTTTTTCACAATAATAACCGACTGAGCGGAGAAATAGGACTCATCCGAGAACAGATACTTCTTCTCACGTTCAGGATTTTTGGCAACTTCATCTGCGATGATCTGAACTTTATTCGCATCCAGCGCAAGGAATATTGCATCCCAGCCCGAAGGTACAAATTCAATCTTATAGCCGTCCAGCTTCTTGTCGATTTCCTTAATAACTTCCACATCGTATCCAGTCAGCTCATTTTTATCATTCGTAAAGGCAAACGGCGGGTAGTCATTTTGTGTCCCTACATAGAGTACCTTATCCCCCGATGCCGCTTCCTTCGAGGAGCATCCACTCAAGGCACCTGTTAATAACACAAGAGATAGGCCAATCGCTGCTACCCAAGCAGATTTCTTCATAAGTGACATCCCCTTTTAAAATCCAAGTAATTTACTATGATTTTATATTATAACGAGTTATTTAAATAATACAACAGCTAATTTCATTTCGAATGTCTAACCAGACGCTGTACAAAAAGAACCCCTTCCGGGACAGTTGCTATCCATGAAGCGGAAGACGGTCTGCTGGATGTACCAACGTTTGAAACAGCATTCGCGTGTATTCATGCTGCAAACAGTCTTCATCCCATTCTTTGAATATTTCCACGATCTCTCCCTGAACCATAACGGCCACACGATCACAGAACGTGCGGGTAGATTGAAGATCATGGGTGATAAAAAGATAGGACAGCTGACGTTCGAGCTGCATTCTTTTGAGCATGTCCAGCACAGAAGACTGGGTTGTCACATCCAGATTGGCCACGGATTCATCGAACAGAATAATTTCGGGTTCAACCGCCAGCGCTCGAGCAATGCATACCCGCTGTTTTTGCCCACCACTCAGCTGTGTGGGGTATTTCCCCAGACTGTCAGCCTCCAGCCCTACCGATTCCAACAGGCAAAGGCAGATATCCAGTGCCCTTACTTTTCGCTCAGGGAAATAGTTACGGATGGGTTCCATTAAAATATCTTGAATGGTCATATGGGGATGCAGTGAAGAGGCCGAGTCCTGCGCAACCAACTGGATTCGGCTGTACAGATGAATATCCTTCATCCTTCTGTTATGTATGGGCTGATGATCAAGCCAGATTTCCCCCGAGGTCAACGACTCCAGCCCCAGGATACACTGCGCCAGCGTGCTTTTGCCACTTCCGCTTTCTCCAACCAATCCCAGGCATTCTCCCTGTCGTAACTCCAGACTCACTTTCTTTATAGCCTGCTGCTCACCCTGTCCCGCGTGGAACCAGCCTTTTCTTCGTCTGCGGACAGGGTAAGCTTTGGTGACGTTTTTCAATTCCAGCATTACGGTTGCACCCTTCCTTCCGGGGTCATCTCCAGCACCCGATCTGCTATACGGCTTATCCCTTGGCGATCATGCGAAATCAACAAAATCGTAAGATCGAAATCTGTTCTCAACTGTAACAGCAATGCCAGAACTTTGTCGCGGTTGATTATATCCAGCGCTGTAGTAGGTTCGTCGGCAATAAAGAGACGCGGACCAGAGCTTAACATAGCAGCCAGCAGGACCCTTTGGCACATACCTCCGCTTAGTTCAAAAGGATAAGATGACAGAATATGCTCAGGGTCGGCAAAGCCGACATTGCGGAGCAGAGAATGCAAATAAGCTTCCTGCTCTGGAGTAGTGCGGCCTACAGCCAGCTCCGTGGCACGGTTTAGCACCTGCCGCATCCGTGACCTTACGCCCTGTGATTGGGGCTGCTGCGAGACCGTGTGGGACGGGGCAGCACCAGCTTGCCCCCGCTCCCTCTGGGCGTGCACCAGGCGCCGCCCGTGCAGTCTAATCGTATCCGTCAGCTGCGCGCGGACGGTACGGATCGGATTCAGCCCGCTCAGCGATTGCTGGATGAGCAAGGCAATATCCTCACGGCGCAGTCTTTGCCAGCGCTGTTCATGGAACGGGATAATGTCCTCCCCGTTATAGTAGATACATCCTTGCGTAACACCAACCCCTGGGTCCAGCATACCCGCGATTGCGTGTGCGGTCAGGCTCTTACCGCATCCACTTGGTCCAGTCAGGGCTACAATTTCCCCTGCGTATACGGAAAAGCTCACATTTCGTAGTAGCGGCTTGCCTTCACTTGTTCTTACACCTGTGCGGCAAATTCCCAAATGTTCCACGTGTAACAACGGTTTTTGCATGTACGCTTGCTCTATCGTGTCCTCCCGCCCCGTCGCTGGTCGCTTCTCCACTATTTCGCTGCCTCCTTTTCCGAAAAATGGTCACCCAGAAGCTGGCAGGCAAGTACAAACAGCATAATCGCCAAGCCTGGGAAGATCATAACATGCGGGGCCACCTGAAAATACGAGGTTGCATCATGCAGCATCACACCCCACTCTGGCTTGGGCGGCTGTACGCCCAGTCCGAGAAAGGAGAGCCCGGCGATCATTAACACCACGCGTCCGATATCCCATACCGCATAAACCAACATTTGCGGCCATACTTGTGGCAATACATAACGTCTCAATATGCGCACATGTGAATTGCCGGACAAACGTGCATATCGTACATAGTCTTCCTGGCAGGCTTTTTGAACCAAGCTACGAATAAATCGGACATATCCCGCCCATCGGACTGCAATAATCGCTAAGGTCATGTTGACGAAACCTGGTCCCAAAATACCCACAATCGCCACACTTACAATAATATCGGGAAAAGCCAGTACGCCGTCGATCCCCCGCATAATCACCTGATCCACACGTCCGCGCACATAACCTATGAGTAAGCCTATGGGCAGACTGATGAACAGAGTAGCTACCGTAATCACACATGCGATTAGCACGCTCGTTCGAATCCCGTAAATGAGCCGTGACAGCACATCCCGACCCAGATGGTCCGTACCAAAAGGATATTTCCGGCTCGGTGGTGCCAAACGGTTCAGAAGGTCCACATGCAGAGGATCATGAGGAGCAGCCCATGGAGCCAGCACTCCGAGCAGCACAATCAAGCCAAACAGCGCGCCCCCTGCCAGCAAGCTTCCTCTACAGGAAAGCCGTATCTTTTTCATTTGCAGCTCCCCCCCTTAACGCAAACGCAGCCTCGGATCTATCATTGTCTGGACCACATCCACCAAACATTGAACACCTACAATTAAAAATGCAGCAAACATAACATATCCCTGAATAACCGGGTAATCCCGCTGCGTAATCGCATCTATAAAATACTTGCCCAACCCTGGCCATGAAAAAATGGTCTCTACGATGCCGTTACCTGCCAGCATAAATGATAGATTCGTACCCAACAGCGTAATCATGGGCAGCAGGGCATGTTTAAATAGCTCAAAAAAGAGAATATGCATACGGGAAAAACCCCGAGCCCTCGCTGCCTTCACAAAGTTCCGATCACCCAGCTCCAGCATTTGAGCACGCAATACACGAGCTTGCACCGTTCCCAATCCTGCACCCAGCGTCAGCGCCGGGAGTACTAAATGCGTCCAGTCCTCTCTTCCCATCGATGGGAGCCAGCCCAGGTGAACGGAAAATAGATAGATTAGTAGAAAACCAAGCCAAAATGAAGGGATCGACGACCCCAGCAAGGCAAACAGCCTGCCCAGACGGTCCAGTGGACCGCTCACCTTTAACGAGGCGGCCAGCCCCATTCCAAGCGTAAGCACCGTCATGACGGCAAAACCAGCCAAAGCTAGCTCCACCGTAGCAGGCAGTCTGCTCCACAGTTCGTTGATCACCGACTCCTTGGATACATACGAGGTTCCCCATTGTCCCGTAAACACATCCCTCAGCCAGTTCACATATTGAATATGAAGCGGCTCATTCAAGCCCAGTTCTTCCCGCAGCGCCGTTAAGGCCTCCTCTGAAGCAGGAACATTATGCGCGGTGAGCAAAATGGTAGCGGGGTCACCAGGGGCCAGCCTCATCAGCACAAAAGTCAGCGTGGATACAATGAATACAATGATGGGCAGCTGCGCTACACGTTCCAGTATAAGACGGATCATAGGATACGTAGCCCGTTATTCCGCAATATCGGATTGCGCTGTAATGTAGTAATACTCGATCGGATGCGGCGTAAAGCCCTCTACTCCTTTTTTCACGCCAAACACATTGTCAGGGTGCACAATGAACGACTGCGGCAAATCTGTATTGATTATATCCAGCGCTTGCAGTGTTACCGCATCTCGCTGTGCGGTATCCTTTGCCAACTTCAGGCTATGAAGAATATTCTCCAGCGGTTTGGAAACATAGCGGCTTACATTAGATTTACTTGTAGAGGAATAGAACATGTTCATAAAATACTGCGGCTCCCCTGTATGGGCCGTGAGCATGCTGTACATAGCAAAATCCCAATCGTTTTTGGTCAATGCCTCATCGATATTTTCCACCTTGCGAATCTTGACCTGGATTCCCTCATTCAGCAATTGGCTCTGGATCACCTCAGCCATAACAGATAGCTCCGGACGCTGAGGGAAAGTCAGCAGTGTAACCTCGAATGGCTTGCCCTGCTTGGACCATGTGCCTTGGGCATCCTTCTGCCAGCCATCCTTGGTCAACAGCTGCCCCACCGTTCCATCCAGCGCTTTACGCTCAATCTTGCCGAAGGGAAGAATACTTGGAAACGGACTGCTTGCTTCCGTACCGAAGCCCCTCATCACGGCGCTCACAATGGATGCGCGCGGAATCAGACTGTCCACTACCTTACGGTTGGTCACATCCTTGAATACAGGCGATTCCATGTTGTATACAATCATATGGGTACGCAGGGACGGAGCCGACAGCACTTGTAGCTTATCGTTCTTTTTCAGCACCTCCGCATTATCTACCGGAATATCCGTCGCTACGTCTACCTCACCGGATTGCAGCGCCATCAGGCGCGAATTACCGTCTGTAATGAATTTCATCGTTGCTTCAGCCAATCGAGCCTTTTCACCCCAATATCCGTCATAACGCTCCACGACCAGGGACTGATCCTTGTTGAAGGCTTTGATTTTAAAGGCACCTGTCATCGCAGGATAGCTCTGCTCATCTTTCATGGATGCTACGTCCAGCACGATCGTTGAGGGATCAGCCAGATTGGATGCCAGCGCTGCATTTGGCTGATTTGTTGTAATTTTTAGCGTCAACGGCCCGCTGGCCTCAATGGACTTCACATCAAGTAAATCCTTCGCTAGATGGCTTTTCTCAATAGAGCGCAGCAAAGATGCTTTTACACTTGCTGCATCCATCCTTTTTCCATCATGAAAAGTGACTTTATCCTGTAAGCTGAACGACCACACGTTGGGACTGTCCTGCTTCCATTCCTTGGCTAACCAAGCCACAGGCTCCAGCTTTTCATTCAAACGGACCAGCGTCTCACCGGCACCAGAACGCATCACATCCCAGCTATTGTCCCCGTGCGGATCAACGCCTGATGGTTTCCACGTATACGCCATCACCAGCTTTTTATCTGATGGAGTCTGTTGTGCAGGA
>NZ_JCAJRU010000090.1:0-17489 GCF_059447605.1 Paenibacillus sp. N119s
TCCAACTCTTGCTTGGTTTTACTTTGACTCTGCTCATCTCTACTCATCTCTACTCACCTCAGCTATTCTTTTGGGTACGGAGGGCCCGGCTCTTGCACCGTTAAGTTCATGTTAACATTTTTTAGAATTCCTTAACATATCATCAGGCATAACTATCATAGTGAAAATGATTAGTATTGAGAGACTAAAGATAACAGATCACGCTCATGTTCAAGAAAAAAAGAAGAAAAAGTGTCATTTTTTTAAAAAAGTCTATACATATAAATTAAATGTATAGACAAATCAAAAGTATGGTTTTATAATTACGCTGTAAACGTTTTCTATTACTTAATATCCAATAAGACCTTGAAGGGGAGGAATAATCATGAAGAAAATTTTACTGGCGTGCAGCTCAGGTATGTCTACAAGTTTGCTGGTTACCAAGATGCAGGAATATGCTAAATCCATTGGAGATGAGGCTGAAATTTGGGCAGTAGGTCAAGATCAGGCGGCAGAGGATATGGCTAAGGCTGACGCGGTATTGATTGGCCCGCAAATGAGTTTTCTTAAGGGACAACTGGAAAAGGAAGCAGCTCCATATGGGATTCATGTAGAAGTGATCGACATGATGGCCTACGGAATGGTTGACGGTAAGAAAGCCTATGAACAAGCCATGAAGCTGGTGGAACGCAAAAATGGATAAAGTTAATATAGCTGAATTGACGGAAGAGCAAATTAGTTTCCAACTTATTCTTCATAGTGGAAGCGCTCGCAGTAAAGTAATTCAAGCACTGACTGAATACCGAAATGAAAATGTAGAAGGCGCGGACGAACTGCTCAAAGAAGCCAAGCAAGATTTACGTGCTGCACATGATATCCATTTTCAAATGGTTAAGAAGGAAGCGGGAGGTACTCAAACTCCCTTCTCGCTCCTTCTGATGCATGCCGAGGATCATCTGATGTCCACGGTTACCATGAAGGATCTGGTTAAGGAACTGCTGGAGCTGTTCAAATCCAGAAGTTTATAGCAGGACCTGTAAAATTGTGAATTTTGGGACATGAAATGCTTGCAACCCTATTGATGCAAGTCACTTCGCGGGGAGGAATAGGCTTTGTTTGAAAAATTAAGCCGGATACTGATACCTATTGCCGGTAAACTGAACAACAACCGTTATCTTACTGTACTGCGTGATGCATTTATGTTGTCATTTCCATTAACGGTTTTTGGCTCCATCATTGTCGTTATTATCAATCTGCCGTTTCTCAAAGGTTGGATGGGCGACGGTAATTATGCGACTTTTAACAGTCTGCTGAACATTGCGCCGAGTGCCACCCTGAACATCATGACCTTATTCGTGGTTGTTGGGATCGGCTATTATTTATCCCGAAGTTATAAGGTCGAGCCCATATTCGGCGGCATGATCGCGTTGGTCAGCTTCTTGATGCTCACCCCGTTTGTGCTGACACAAGAAAACGGTGCCACGATTGCTGGTGTCATTCCTTTGGATCGGATTGGGGCCAAAGGCATGTTCCTTGGCATGATCGTAGCTTTTATAGCTGCTGAAATTTACCGAAGAGTGACACAGCGGAACATTGTTATCAAAATGCCTCCAGGCGTTCCGCCAGCTGTTGCCAAATCGTTTGCCGCTTTGCTTCCGGCGTGTATCACATTGGGCATATTTTTGATCGTTAATATTGTAGTTACACTGACTCTTCATAATAACCTGCATGATCTGATTTATCATGCTGTACAGGCACCTCTGGTGCATTTGGGCAGTGGTATTATACCTACATTAATTGCTATTTTCTTTGTTCAGCTTTTATGGTTCTTTGGGCTTCATGGTCAGATTATTATCAACTCAGTCATGGAACCGATCTGGAATACGCTGGCACTTGAAAACTACGAAGCTTACTCCAAAGGAGCAGAACTGCCGCATATTATCACCAAGCAGTTTGTGGATATTTATACCGTAGGTATCGGTGGTACAGGTATGACACTGGCAGTCGTGCTCACGATTCTGATCTTCCTAAAGAGCAAGCAATTGAAGCAGGTCAGTAAGTTGGCCATTGGACCAGGTCTATTCAATGTCAATGAACCCGTCATTTTCGGTTTGCCGGTTGTGATGAATCCGCTTATTTTTGTCCCATGGGTCATTGCTCCAATGATCGTTACGCTGATTACTTACTTCGCGATGTCCACCGGGCTTGTACCGCCGCCTAACGGAATACAGGTTCCTTGGACGATGCCGTTGTTCTTTAGTGGAATGATGGCTACGGGATCTCTAATGGGAGGCGTACTGCAGTTGTTTAATATGGCTGTCGTTTTTGTCATTTGGTTCCCATTCCTGAAATTTATTGATCGGATGAACGTCCGTAGAGAGCAGGAAGAGGAGCTTAACCAAGCAGCCATTGCAGGTAAGGATCAAACTGTTGGAATGTAAAGTGAATGAGCTGCTGGGTTAGCGGTTTGTTCATTGGAAAAGAGAGAGGAGTAGAGCTGTGAATCATACCGAAATGAAAGATATCGAGCAGCAAGCCATTCAATACCGTTTTCCATCCGACTTCTGGTGGGGCTCATCAGCCTCAGCTACCCAGACAGAAGGAACCGTGGAGGGAGACGGCAAAGGACCGAACATCTGGGATTATTGGTTTGAGCAGGAGCCAAACCGTTTTTATGACGGGGTGGGACCTGGCGATACATCCCACTTTTATACACGTTACAAAGAAGATATTGCACTCATGAAAGAGCTTGGTCATAACTCCTTCCGGTTCTCCATTTCCTGGTCACGCCTGTTTCCGGCAGGAAGAGGTGAATTGAACCAGAAGGCGGTTCAATTCTATAATGACGTCATTGCAGGGTTGAATCAGGCAGGGATTGAGCCGTTTGTGAATCTGTATCATTTTGATTTGCCGATGGCTTTACAGGAAAAAGGAGGCTGGGTAAACCGGGAGACGGTCGAAGCTTACGTGGATTACACTAACACTTGTTTTGAACTATTCGGAGATCGTGTAGCCAAATGGTTTACACATAACGAGCCGATTGTCCCGGTGGAAGGCGGCTATCTGTACGATTTTCACTATCCAAATGAGGTGGATTTCGGGAAAGCTGTACAGGTGGGATATCATACCCTGTTATCGAGCGCGAGTGCCATTAAGGCATACAGAGAAGGCGGTTACAAGGGCAAAATCGGTATTATTTTGAACTTGACGCCAACTTATCCGCGTAGTCAGCACCCGGCAGACGTGCGGGCTGCTGAAATATGCGATGCGTTCTTTAACCGTTCCTTTTTAGACCCATCTGTGACGGGAGAATTTAATCCTTTGCTCGTGGAGTTGTTACGCCAAGAGGGATTCGTCCCAACCATGGAAGACGGAGATCGGGAGATTATACGTCAGGGCACTGTGGACCTGCTCGGGATTAACTATTATCAGCCGCGCAGAGTCAAGGCTCGCGAAAGTCTGCCGAATCCAGAAGCGCCTTTTGTGCCGGAACGATTCTTCGATTATTACGCCATGCCTGGTCGTAAGATGAATGAGATGCGAGGCTGGGAGATTTATGAGAAGGGCATTTACGACATTCTGACCAATGTCAGAGAAAATTACGGAAACATTGAATGCTTCATTTCAGAAAATGGAATGGGTGTTCAAGGCGAGGAAAAATTCAGGGATGAGAACGGCATGATCCATGATGACTATCGCATTGATTTTATCCGTGAGCATCTCAAATGGGTCCAACGGGCCATCTCAGAAGGCTCCAATGTGAAAGGCTATCACTTATGGACATTTATGGACAACTGGTCCTGGACGAACGCTTATAAAAATCGTTATGGCTTCGTATCTGTCGACCTTCAGAACGAAGGCAAAAGATCCGTTAAACAGAGTGGGCACTGGTTCAAACAAGTGATCGAAAATAACGGATTCTAAGGTGGTGGGTGGTCCTCTGGACCACCTTTTTTTATCACCAAGCCAAGTTACCCTGTATACTGCTGGTGAGAAAGTATATTGTTCGGTATACTTACTTATACCATAATACCTCGATGTCCCCGCCTGCAGAACCAAAAGAACCAGCGCTACCGATATTTTTGGTAAAATGCTGACATAAAACAAATTTTAGTACAGGTGGTAGACAGATGAATAAATACCAACGGATTGCACAAGAGGTCAAGAAGCGCATTATAGATAAGACCTATAGCAGTGATGATCCGATCCCCGACGAAATTTCACTGGCCAGTGAGTTCCGGGTAAGTCGGATGACGATTAAGAGGGCATTGGATACGTTGGTGTCGGAAGGGCTGTTGAATCGTAAAAGAGGACACGGAACCTTTATCGTCAAATCGGTCTACAATGGTCCGGTTAATGTCGTTGTGAATGAAATGCTGGGGCTGACTAACGTACTGCGCGGGAAAGAAATCAAAAGTAAAATCATAGCCTTTGACGTTCAATTTCCATCTGAAGAGGTAGCGGCGCATCTATTTATTGATGCCAATTCTCCTGTGTATCATGTCGTCCGTCTGCGTATTGTAGAAGGCGAGCCGTATGTGATAGAGCGCACATACATGCCTACCAAGCTGATCAGCGGTATTACCGAGCAGGTGTTGCACGGCTCAGTGTACAAACATATTAAGGAGGAGCTGGGCCTTAATATTGTCAGTTCACATCGTACCATCCGTGCGTCCAAGTCAACCGAGCTAGATTGGGAACATTTGGATTGTGGTGCGGATGATCCGGTTTTAGAAATTGAGCAGGTAGGTTATCTGGATACGGGTATACCGTTTGAATACTCATTCTCACGGCATCGGTATGATAAATTTGTGTTTACCACAGTAAATCGGATACGTTGAGCGAATGAGTACGAAACAGGTGGTAAAGCAAACATGGCAGAAGAAGCCTATCTAATATGGGATTCTCCTGCCTGTTCTTTTTTAATGAAGCAAGTTAATGACCAAGCAATCTGACTTCATGGACTGTTGGGGTGTACCAGTTGTTTGGATTGTTAAATAACACCGCATTTACAAGATTGATGCGCACGTAACGGGCTTGGAAGTTAACTTTGTCACTGGTAAAGCCATATGCGGTATTGCTTGTGCGGTCAATGGTGGAATAATTAGCACCATCCGAGCTATATTCGATTTTATACTTATAATATGCTTCAGATCCTTTGTACATAAACCATGAAATATCCACTTCGCTAATCGTCTTGGTGCTGCCCAAATCGACCTGCCACCATGCAGGCCAGGATGCAGATGTAGCTTTCCATGAGGTTTGGGGATTGCCATCGTTCGCCAGTGAAGCTGGAGAAGCGGATGCAGCTGAGCTGGCAGTCGCCGTTTTGCCTTGCGCGTGATTCACAAGAGACGGCAGGATGACCTTGCCTGTGGCAGCATCCAGATCCCAACTACTGTACCAATTGAGGGTTGCTGTTTTATTAGCATCATTCAGGGTCAGTGGCAACCAAATAAATTTGTGGTCGCTCAGATTGAGCGGGTTCCAGCGGTCACCCATATAGATGTAGCTGGTTCCTGCGCTGCCTGTAATCGTGGCAATGGAGTGGATTTGCGATCCATAAGCCGCTGGATCACCGAAGGGCGACAAAGCAGACCAGCTCCCAGTCATAGAGCTGGCGGTTGCATAGGCGCCCTGATTGGGATACCAGCCGGATGCTTGCGAGGTGAACAGGTAGTAGGTGTCGTTCTTTTTCACAACAGCAGGCGCTTCACGATAACCATTCTCAAAAATCCAGCCAACGAATGAATGTACGCCTGTATAATCAGTTGTCAGCTTGAAGATCGCCATCGTATCGTTGGCGCCGCCATTTTTACGGGAAGCTGTAATGAGGTAGCCGCTACCGTCGGTATCTGTGAACACTGTCATATCACGGGACTCGTAATTCAGTGGACGGAAGCTGCCTTGGTAGGTAAAATTCCCGTCGGGTGTATCACTGGTAGCGACAGCTACGCGACCGAGTGAGTAGTCCGTGCCATTTTCATAGTGTGCCCATAATACATATTTTCCGGTGGATTTGTTGTAAATGACTTTGGGACGCTCGATCTTGCTTGAATTCAGCTCAGGGGCGGAATTTTTGGTGAGAATGCTGCTGCGGAAGGACCAATTTTTCAAATCGGTCGAGGTATATACGTTCACTTTTTCAAACTTCCAGTTTTCGGCATGCTCGCCGTACCAATAATAAGTGGAGCCTACTTTCAGGATATTACCGCTATTCGCCTGAATCGGGTTGCCTGCGGTATCTTTCCAATTCGTTCCGTTCGTAATGGCAGTGCTTGCTGTTGTGCTCAAAGATAGTTCAGTATGCGTAGCGTCCAAAACATTCACTGCCTGGTTAGCCTCAGCCCCGTAGGTTGCTTGGATCACACCTGTCGTACCGGCCTTTGCAGCATCAGGTTGAAGCCCTGTACCCACAGACATGAGAATAAGGCATACCCATATGCCTAGCCATTTGCTATACATCCACTTCACGATATCATCTGCCTCCCATATAAATAGGATGGCCCGAACAGCTTGTCCGGCACCTCAACTACGATTTTATCCTAATTGGAAACGTTTACAAGTGGAATAAATTGAAGTCTTTCGAATCAGAAATTGGATTCGGCACTGAATGAAAGAGGGGATAGTATCGCCTAATTTAAAGGGAGCCTTCCTTCTTTTCTTACTTGTAAATGTGCTATTATCTATACCGAAAATGTATATGATTGTGCGGTTTGTCATTGACATGTTCACATTATTTCAAATTTAAAGTGACTGGAATCACATAAAGGGTTACTTTATGTGGGTATACTTGCTTTTATTGAGGGTTAACAAAAGGGAGCTATGTTGTAACGCCTTTTGTTCATCATTATTTTGGAGAGAAGAGGGATACAACAATGCTAAGTGAGCAAACCATTGCAACGATCAAATCGACTGTACCTGTTTTGGAGATACATGGGACTACAATTACCAAGCGGTTTTACCAGTTAATGTTTGAGGCTCATCCTGAGCTTCTCAATATATTCAATCACGCCAATCAAAAGCAAGGACGTCAACAGAGTGCGCTGGCCAATGCTGTATATGCGGCTGCACAGCACATTGACCATCTGGAGGAAATCCTTCCAGTGGTTCGTCAGATTGCACATAAACATCGCAGTTTGGGAATTAAGCCAGAGCATTATCCGATCGTCGGAAAATATCTGCTCGCTGCGATCAAGGATGTGCTGGGGGATGCGGCAACAGATGAGATCATCAACGCATGGGCCGAGGCCTATGGTGTGATCGCGAGTGTGTTTATAGATGTGGAAGCGGAAATGTATAAGAAGGCTGAACAGCAGCAGGGAGGTTGGTCAGACTTTAAGAACTTTGTTGTACAAAAAAAGGTTAAGGAAAGCAACCAAATTACGTCCTTTTACCTGGTGCCGCAGGATGGACAGGTGCTGCCTGCATTCGAGCCTGGGCAATATATCAGCTTGAAGATGGAGATTCCGGGTGAACATAATACCCATATCCGTCAATATAGCCTTTCTAGTGCACCAGGACAACCTTACTACCGGATATCCGTAAAACGAGAGGATGCTGTAGGGTCTCGTCCAGCGGGCAAAGTATCTGTGTATCTGCATGAGCACGTGCAGGAAGGCGATGTACTATTAGTATCTGCACCGGCAGGTGATTTTACGCTGGATCGGACAGATCGCAGACCTGTTGTATTGATCAGCGGTGGAGTAGGGCTCACCCCGATGGTCAGCATGCTGGCTTCCCTGGTAGAGACTGCTCCGGATCGGCCGGTCACTTTTGTCCACGCAGCAGTCAGTGGAGATAACCATGCTCTGCGTAATGAGGTGGAAGAGCTAGTCGCTACACATGCACAGGCTGCAGTTCGGTGGTGCTACAGCAGACCAACGGAGCAGGATCGGCTAGCTCAGGCCTTTCATAAGGAAGGACATCTGGATCTGGCCTGGCTGCAATCCGTGATACCGGAACGTAACGCTCAGTATTACTTCTGCGGTCCTCAGGGATTCATGCAGTCCGTATACGGGCTGTTGAAGGAGTGGAATATCCCAGCATCGGATATCCACTATGAGTTTTTTGGCCCTGCAGCCGCATGGGAAGCAGATGCACAATAAAATATTTAGAAAGACGAAGGATGGCTATCCTTCGTCTTTCTTTTTGCAATGATTACAATGGGAAATCCTATCATTGGACGCTACTCACTAGCTACTAATTCTTCTTAGTGTACTCATGCTTTTATAAAGTAGGGGGACACAAAAATTCTATATGCTGCGGCATATACGGGCGTAAAGCTGTTGGAATACGGATCGAACCATCCTCTTGTTGGTGATGCTCCAGCAATGGGATCAAAATCCGGGGCGAAGCGACCGCTGTATTGTTGAGTGTGTAACAATATTGTAGCTTGCCGTCCGCATTACGATACCGGATGTTGGAACGACGCGCCTGAAAATCAAGCAGCTGGGACGACGAGTGCGTCTCTCCATAAGCTTGTCGGCTAGGCATCCATGTCTCAATGTCCACCTGCTTGTAGGTTTTCTGCGACATATCGCCTGTACAGACAGCCATCTTACGGTAAGGCAGCTCCAGCAGTTGAAGCAGATCTTCTGCATTATGCGTAATCTCCTGAAACACCCGCTCTGAAGCGTCTAGGCTTGCTTCGCAGATGATGACCTGCTCCACCTTGGCGAACTGGTGTACACGATACAGTCCGTGTACGTCCCTTCCGGCCGAGCCGACCTCGTTGCGGAAGCATACGGATACGGCTGCCAGTCGAATCGGGTCCGTAACGTCCACAGTTTCGCCACTGTAATACGCGACCAGCGGAACTTCCGAGGTGCCTACAAGCCATTGATCCTCTCCTGCGATGCGGTATGTCTGATCCAGCCCGAGCGGGAAAAAGCCCGTGCTGCGCATTGCCTCCGAGCGTACCATTAATGGAACGTCCAACAGCTGAAATCCTCGTTCGGTCAGCAGATCAACAGCAAGCTGCTGCACAGCCCGGTGCAAAGCGACTCCAGCTCCCGTCAGATAGTAGTTACGAGTACCGGCTGTTTTGACACCGCGAGGCACGTCGATCAGGTTGTGAAGCTGACCGAGCGTCATATGATCCTTGGGTTCAAATCCGAAGTCGGGTATCGTCCCGACCCGTTCCAGTTCTACATTATCTTGATCTGATTGGCCTCGCGGCGTATCTGGCGATACGATATTAGGCATCAGAAGCAAGAGCTGTTGAAACTGTTGCTCTACTTCCTGTTGCGGTGCCTCCAGAAGATCTAGCCGTCCGTTAATTTCCTTGACCTGACGCTTGGCCTCAACCGCCTGTTCATTTTTCCCGGTCTGAATTAGCGCCCCAATATCCTGACTACACTGATTGCGCGTCTGACGAAGCTGTTCCACTTCCTGAAGCAGCTGTTTTCTCCGATCATCCAGGGTCAACAGGTCCGCGACCGATACCTGTATTCCTTTGTCGTCTGCTGCTCTTTGAACCTGTTCTTGATGCTCTCTAATCCATTTGATATCTAACATGACACCGCACTCCCTTTCGGATAAAAATACAAAAAGCGCCCTTATCCACATGGGACGAGGAGCGCTTTGATCTCGCGGTGCCACCCAAATTGACCGGACAGCATGACAGATGTCATGACTCTCCAATCCACTTTGCTCCGCTTTAACGGGCGGGTCCGGTTTACTTAGGAACATATCGCCATTTCGTACACTAACGTATAATCCTTGGCGTAAACGCCTCCGAGTTGGATGCTCTTCACAGGCACAATATCGTTTGCTTTTTTGTTAGTATACGGATTTTTGGCAAGTTAATCAAGAGCGCGAGTCTGCAAACTGGATTACTTCCGCTTTTCAACATGATCCTTCCAATAAAAAATAAATACACACTGTAAATAATTTGGGTTTCATGTTTGCGAAGGGGAAAGGTAGGCTTTATTTCTTATGTATATCCATTCTACTTCATCTGCAATGATGGAACTGGAAGAATATTTAAGTAATTGCTTCAATTCAGCGTTCAAAATGGGCTATAGTCTCTATAATGCTATTTTAATTTCATGTAAAATGTAATGATTACCAAACGACAGCAATGGAGGAGAACATGGAGGATTTTAAAGATCGTTTACATACGATCCGCCAAGAACAGAACAAGCTGCTCAAGGAGTATCAAACATTAATTGCAGATTACGAAGCTTCAGATATCATTCTGGAGAATGAAGTGCTGCGAAAAAAGTTCGACGATTATCAGGCCCGCTGCGGTCAGCTGGAAGAGCGGGTACGACATATTGAGCAGGAAAATGGTAAACTGCGTACTGCGCTGACGGAGCAAATGCTGAGCGAAAAGGCGAATATGATTCGCATTTCGCGGGAAAAGCTGGAGACCTATTTTGCTTCTAGAACGATAGAAGGGGAAAATCGGCTGACATCCATTGAATATGGGGCTAAAAACCGGGTGGACCAGCTTATTCAGCAAACCACTCATGAGCTTAAAGAAGATCAGGACGAGATCGTCGCTAGACTGCGACTATTCTCAGAGGAGATTCGTGATCGGATCATGGAGCAGCGCAGGCGGTTCCAGGAGGCCGAGCACAAGTTGCTTCATCAGACGGCAAACGATTTCCAGCAGCTCGAAGAAGAAGAGATTAGCGAAGAAACAATGCAGAAGCGTATGAAGCAGAACCAGTTTGAAATGATGCTGGGATTGAACTGGATCAACAAGCTCGGGATTTTGCTCATCATCTTGGGCGTGGGGGCCGCTTTTAAATACTCATACTCGAACTGGTTTACCGGAAATATGAAGGGCGTAGCCTTCTTTTTGCTAGGAGCACTGATGCTGGGCGGCGGCGAGTGGTTATATCGCAAGCAGAAACAGACCTTTGCGCTCGGGATTTTAGGCGGTGGTATTTCTGTACTATACGGGTCCATTTTTTATAGCTACTTTTTGCTAGAAATCATAGGGATGTATACAGGCATAGGCTTGTCTGTTCTCGTTACGGTCACTGCTGTGCTGTTGTCATTAAGATATGAATCTCGAACAATATGTTCTTTTGGTTTAGTAGGGGGCTATCTCCCGTTATTCTCCTATATGGCAGCAAACGGGCTGGAAGGAAACGCCGTGTACATCGCGATGGGCTATCTATTTCTGCTGAACTTGCTGATTCTGCTCGTATCCTTCCGCAAACGGTGGGTCATCGTGCAATATATCAGCTTTCTGCTTAATACCCCATTAATGGTTGTTCTCGCATGGTTATCAGACAGCACCATAGCCAGCATGCTGTATGCACTCATTACATTTGCAATGTATCTCGGGATGACACTGTGGGTGCCGTTCCGATTCAAAACTAAACTATCCTGGCTGGATTTCTCCCTGCTGGCTCTGAATACAGTCGTGAGCTGTTCCGTTCTGTATTCTCTATTCGGCGATGCAGGTCTGGATGATTACAAAGGCTTGCTGGCACTCGTCTTTTGCCTGGTGTATGGGGGCTTGGGCCAATGGGTTCGTCGATATATTCCAGAGGAGAAACAAACCAAAGTTCTATTTTATGCGACTTCACTGACCTTTGCTATTCTCATGATTCCGTTCCAGTTTGGAGTCAGATGGTTGTCCATGGGCTGGTTAATCGAGGCAGTACTTCTCACATTATGTGGACATCGTTATCGCTTAAAAGAATTGGAACGTGCAGGCTGGGGTATTCTAGCACTGTGTCTTGGCGCATTCTTTTTCATCGATTTCCCTATATATCTCTTGTCAGGCTTTGAGACGGATTATTTTGGGCTCAAATATACGCTCATTACACTGGGAATGTTGATCGTTACTGTCTTCTATGCGATTGAATTTAGCCGGCCGAATGCTTTCAAAAACAATCGTTTGTACGAAATGCATATCATGCAAGGTTTTAAGTATGCAACTTTGATGAATGTGTACTTCTACCTTTTGTATGAAGCTGCGCATTGGTATAACATCGTCGTATCCGATGAATTTGCACATTACACCTTGTACAAGGTATTGCTGTTCACCTGCGTATCACTGGTACTTGCTTATTTCCTGCCTAAAGTGAAGCTACTCTACGATCGGGTGATTAAATACTATAGTCTGGCGTTGTATGTCATAGGCTACGTGCTGGCACTGGTAGTTACCGTTACGATTCCTACCTTGCATGAAGATTACGCGCAAAATACGACTGCGGATTATGTAGCATTGGTTGTACTAACAGCCTTTAATGCACTAGTATTCTTCAGCAGCAGGGATTTCCTAAACGCACTGATGACCCGGCACTATAGAAGTAATGAGCTGTATCCGGTCATTATGGGTGTATATTTGCTGGGGATCATTACCGCCTTTCTCGGGGTTCAGTTCCATCTGGGAGACGCGGGCCTTGCGTTCAGTCTGGTGTATCTGCTGCTGGCTATTTTGTATATTGTATACGGCTTCCTCAAACGAGTGGTCTATATCCGCCGGTTTGGGTTGGGCTTGACCCTGCTATCGACGGGTAAGCTGCTTTTGTACGATCTACACCTGCTAACGTCGGGAAGTACAATTGTAGCCTATTTCTCCTTTGGGGTTGTATTGCTGGCCATTTCATATATTTACCAAAAGGTATCCAATCGTATGGGAGAGACCATTACAAAGAAGGATTCGGAAGAAAAAATGTAGTTTTTTGTAGTATTGTGTAGATATCAAGCATTATGAAAATAAATCCGGAAATAGTGAAAATTTATGCATGACCTTGCATCCTACTTACGCTATAATGAGAAAAAATTATTTATGTACGCATGCTCAAGTTTATGCGTAAGTAGAGAGAATGAGGGGGATACAATGAATTTGGGCAAGGGGCAGAATAACCTGTCTGATAAAAATGAACGCTTCTCGTCGGCTGGATTCATACTGGCAGCGATCGGGAGCGCGGCAGGGTTAGGTAACATCTGGAAGTTTCCGTATATTACCGGACAATATGGCGGAGCTGCGTTTTTCTTGTTGTTTATTGTCTGCCTGTTGCTTGTTGGTTTACCTGTACTTTTAGCAGAGCTTGCGCTTGGACGTGCAGGTCGAGGAAGTGCTGCCTCTGCAATGGTGAAAGTAGGCGGACATCCAATTTGGGGCAAGATGAGCATAATGTTTGTTATCGTGCCGTTTGTTATTTTGTCGTTTTATGCCATTGTAGGGGGATGGACACTGCATTATGCTGTAGAAGCATTTAGCGGAAGTCTGTTTTCAAATCATGATTTTGCTGGACAGTTCGCTTCGTTTTCCTCCGGCTATGCGCCGTTGGTATGGTTGTTAATTGTTTTTGCATTTACAGCAGTCGTGGTTACCCTAGGGGTATCGAACGGAATTGAGAAGTTCAATAAAATTCTGATTCCTGCTAAGGTTATCCTGTTGCTCGTGTTGATGATTAACGCTCTCATGCTGCCAGGTTCTGGTGCGGGTGTATCCTTCTTTTTGAATCCCGACTTTTCTAAGCTGAGTATTGAGTCTGCATTGGTTGCTTTGGGACATGCTTTCTTCTCCCTCTCACTGGGGATGGGGATTATGGTCACATATGGTGCTTATGTGGATCGTCGACAATCGCTGGGTGGAGCCATGCTGGCAGTTGGTGGCGGGGATTTAATCTATGCGTTTATCGCAGGTATGATCATTTTCCCTACAACCTTCTCCTTTGGTATTAACCCTGCCCAAGGACCGTCTTTGGTCTTTATTGCTTTGCCGGCTGCGTTCTCTGCCATGCCTTTCGGAGCTTTCTTCGGTGGTTTGTTCTTCGTATTACTGGCAGTTGCAGCATTAGGATCGATGGTATCCCTGCTGGAGGTACCTGTGGCCTATGTTATGGAACGGTTCCGTTGGAGCCGGGTTCGCTCGGTTCTTATCGTTTCAATCCTGTGTCTGTTGCTGGGCGTTCCTTCTGCGTTGTCTATGGGGTTAGTTCCAGAGTTAAAGGTGGGGGGTAAATCCTTCTTTGACTTTGTTGACTTCACAGCATCCAACATTTTCTTGCCGCTCGGTGGCTTGCTGATTGTTATATTCACAGGGTACTATTGGAAAACTGCTGGCGAACATGCCAATCTCAAACCTCTCTGGTTCCGTGTATGGTTGTTCGGTCTTCGGTATGTTGCACCAATCCTGATGTTGTTGGTCTTCCTTCATACTTCAGGGATCATCAAATTTTAATAGATACGGACTTGGAAAAAGGTATTTTCTTCCTAAGGGAAGAGATACCTTTTTTTGTATATCTATCAGTGGTTACCTAAGTGTGGAAAGGAATGATATAATAAAAACATTGTCATTAATTTTAACTTCAATGAAATCATTGCGATTATGAAGTTTTATATAATGAATGAAAAGGCTACAGGGCATCGACAGACGATGTGCAGGAGAGGGAAAGGGCAGAAGAGCATTGAAACAGACAGGAAGTTGGAATTTGCAAGAAGGACGGCGGCTGAAATGAAGTCTAATCGGTTGTCGCCACAACGTCGTTATATGCCAGGTTTGGATGGGTTAAGAGCGCTGGCGGTCATTGCAGTCATTGTGTATCATTTGAATCCGGATTGGTTGCCGGGTGGGTTGCTGGGTGTAGGCATATTTTTTACTTTGTCTGGGTATCTGATTACAGATATTTTGGTCAGTCAGTGGGATACATATCATAGTTTTAAAATGAAAGATTTCTGGGTGCGTCGTGCCAGAAGGTTGCTGCCTGCCATGCTGACAGTTGTGGCTGTCATTGTCCTGTGCTCGTTGCTTTTCGATCCGTCACGGCTTACGGCCTTGCGCGGAGATGTACCTGCCGCATTGGTGTATATGAGCAATTGGTGGTTTATTTTCCACCAGGTTTCGTATTTTGAAAGTTTCGGCCCTCCTTCTCCGCTTGGACATCTGTGGTCGCTGGCAGTGGAGGAGCAGTTTTATATCCTGTGGCCATTACTGCTGGCGCTTGGGCTGAAGTACATGCCCAAGCGTATTGTACTGGCCGGATGGGTGACTTGTCTGGCGTTAATCTCGGCGCTCTTGATGGCCGTGATTTACGTACCAGGAAGTGATCCGAGCCGGGTATATTATGGCACCGATACACGCGGCTTCGCTCTGCTGATTGGTGCGGCGCTGGCCTTAGTATGGCCAAGCGGCAAGTTGAAAGAGCATGCTTCTGCCAAGGCGCGCTTGCTTCTCGATGGCGTCGGTGCAGTTGGCCTACTGCTGCTGTGCCACTGGGCGTGGGTCTCGAATGAATACGACCCGTCTCTGTACCGCGGTGGTTTGCTAGGGATTGCAGTGGTCACTGCTATTGTGATCGCAGCATTGGCACACCCGGTGAGCCATCTCGGTCGTCTGCTTGGACGCAAGCCGCTGCGCTGGATCGGGGCCCGTTCCTACGGAATGTATCTATGGCATGTTCCGGTTATCACGCTAACGACACCTCAGGTGGATACCGATGGTGTGCATGTGATGCGTATCTTTTTACAATTGCTAGCTACCGTACTGCTGGCTTCTCTCTCGTATAAATATATGGAGGAACCGATTCGGCGCGAAGGATTCCGGCACTGGATGGCGGGAATTCGCTCAGCGGTTCGGCAACAAGCGCGGTGGAGATGGCTGCCTACAACGGCAACAGCAATGCTTTGTATAGGTATTGGTGTAGGTACCGTTCACCTGTACGCGGCATCTCCTGATGCGACATTGCAGGCAGCAGCCAGTGATGAGAAGCCAATTGCCAAGGCAAAGGCGATGCCGCCGCTTCACGGAACGGTGTCCGTTGCTTCCAAGGAGCCTATAGCCACTACGCCTCAAGGAGCCAAGGACAGTAAGCCTCCGTCCCAAGACGAGATGCCTAAAAACACGGCAGTCAAGACTGATACTACGGAGGCTGCTACGACACAGTCGAAGGAGTCTTCGACCGAGTCCAAACCAGATACGCCTGTAACAGGAGATGGCTCAAGCGTGACCGCCATTGGAGACTCTGTTATGCTCGATGTACAGTCGTACATTCAGGAATACTTCCCGGGGGCTGTTGTGGATGGACGGATCGGCCGTCAAATGACGGAAGCACCTGCTGTGCTGGAGCAATTGAGACAGAACGGCCAGCTAGGCAAGACGGTGATTATTGAACTGGGCACGAACGGCGCTTTTACCAAAGACCAGTTATCTGATCTGCTCGCCAGCCTGAAGGATGCAAAGCGTATTATACTTGTGAATACCCGTGTGCCTAGGCCCTGGGAGAGCATTGTAAACAAGCATCTTGCCGAGGCTGCATCCCAAGATCCGCGAATTACAATGATTGACTGGTATACAGCAAGTTCCGGTAAAGACTCATATTTTGAGCATGATGGAGTACATTTAAAACCTAAGGGTGCGAAAGCCTATGCATCTTTGCTGGCTCAGGCCCTAACGAAGCAATCCTGATAAACCGCAATGATATTTATAAATTATGCTAATGCAAGATAAGAAACCACCGGGAGTAGGTTGTTCATCCCCTGGTTGAAGTGCATCCTTAAACTTTCATCGGCTAAACCTCAGAGTTTTTCCAATGCTCGTTCTAAGGTGCGCTTTCACCCTGCTCTGGTGGTTTTTCTTATTTTAGTGTGGAGGTACATAATCTAATGGAAAAGGGTTATTCACATAGCAGAACAAGAGAGCATCGCTTGAAGAGGAACAGAAGAAGGCTGATGCTGATTGCTATTGTATTATTTGTGGCAGGTTGTATTACTTTTATCGCGATAAAGGTTACGGATAGCAAATCACACGCGCCGACACAGGAGCATGTTAAAAAAACAGATGCTGTATCCAAGGACTCATCCAATGCTAAAGCTGGCGCAGGGGCAAAGGATAAAGTGGTCCCTCCAAAAAATGATCCCGGTGTAGAAGATGGTGCCTTCGTCGAGAAATATTTAAAACAGCAAATGCTAGGACAGATGCCTGATGGAGCTGATGGTAAAAAAGTGGCCTACTTATCTTTTGATGACGGCCCATCCGTGACGGTCACACCTCAAATATTGGACATTCTGAAAAAGCAGAAGGTCAAGGCAACCTTTTTTATTGTAGGTAAAGAAGCCAATGAAAATGAGCATACCAGGAATCTTATCAAAAGAATTGTCAAAGAGGGTCACGCGATAGGAAACCATACGTATTCACATAATTACAAGTATTTATATCCGAACAGACGAGTAAACACGGATCATGTGATGCAGGAGATCGAGAGGAACAATCAGGTTCTAAAAAAAATACTAGGACCCGAATTCTCCACCAGAATGATCCGATTCCCTGGGGGACACATGACATGGAACAGAAGAGATCCACAGGGAATGGCTGCTCTGGATAAGATTTTACTTGAAAAGGATTATCATCAAGTAGATTGGAATGTATTAACGAAGGATGCAGAGGGAAGGTCCAAGAAGGCACCCGCACTAATCAACCAGTTTATGAGGTCAGTCAAAGGCCGGGAAAAAGCTATTATACTCATGCATGACACTTATGGTAAAGAAGAAACAGCCAAAGCATTGCCGCAAATTATAGAATATCTGAAGAAACA
>NZ_JCAJRU010000091.1:0-17397 GCF_059447605.1 Paenibacillus sp. N119s
CAGCTTGACTGGTTTTTGCTGGACTATGATAGTCATCGATCTTTGCATGCATATACGAAAGCACTGAATCATTTATATCTTCAGGAGAAAGCATTATGGGAGTTGGACCATTCGTGGGATGGCTACCAATGGATTGAAGCTGAAGACCGTGGGCAGAGTGTGATTACGTATTTACGTAAAGGCAAAAAAACGGGGGATACGGTAGTTGTTCTCATTAATTTTCAGCCCGTGCAAAGAGATAATTATCGCATTGGATTGCAAAAGGCAGGGAGCTATATGGAGTTGCTGAACAGCGATCATAAGGACTTTGGGGGGAGTGGTCAGCTCAATACCGGAGTGATACGAACCTCCAAAATTCCTTACCACGGACAGCTACACAGCCTGGAGGTGACTATTCCGCCCCTAAGCATCGTTATACTTAAGAAGGCACCACGTAAGTCTAAAAAAGCAGATTAACCCTATAAGGAGGAAGCACATATGAACATTTTGTTTGCGGCAGCAGAAGCACATCCATTTATTAAAACAGGCGGGTTGGCGGATGTGATCGGTGCACTACCAAAGGCACTGCGTCAGGCAGGGTGCGACGTCCGAATCATCCTACCTAAATATGCAGGCATTCCTGATATGTATAAGAAGTCTCTACGTCTGGTAACGGTCAAGCATGTGGCTGTAGGCTGGCGTGATCAGTATTGTGGAGTAGAGGAACTGACGTTGGACGGAATCAGAGTTTATTTTATAGATAATGAATATTACTTCGGCCGTGACGGTATTTACGGTTATATGGATGATGGAGAACGCTTTTCCTTCTTCAACCGGGCGATTCTGGAAGTGCTGCCTGAACTGGATTTTCGACCGGATATTGTGCATTGTCATGACTGGCATGCGGCGATGGTTCCATTGCTTCTAAATGCTGATTATCGGCATTTGCCCTTTTACAACGATATTCGCACGGTATTTACGATACATAATCTGTTGTATCAGGGTGATTTTCCGTATGAGGTCTTAACGGAGCTGCTTAACTTGGATGGAAGCTATTTTATCCCAGAGGGTGTGGAGTATTATGGCAGACTGAATTTTATGAAAGGTGGGCTTACTTATTCGGATCATGTCACGACCGTGAGTCCAACCTATGCAAAGGAAATTCAAACGGAATTTTACGGATACGGACTGGAGGGGCTACTTCGTAAATTAGGAGAGCATGGACGCTTAACGGGGATCGTAAACGGAATTGACACTAAAAGCTACAATCCTGCCACAGACAATCTTATTTATACGAAGTACCGTACTAATCTGGCAAAGAAAAAGGAAAATAAGATTGCTCTGCAAAAGGAGCTGGGTCTGCCGGTGCGTCCAGACGTACCTATGATCGCGATGGTAACCAGGCTTGTGGATATGAAAGGGCTGGATCTTGTAACGAGAGTGCTTGACGAAATCTTATATTATGACGATATTCAGTTTGTCGTGTTGGGAACAGGGGACCCTGCTTTTGAGCACTGGTTCCGGGAAGCAGCGGGACGATATCCTCTGAAAATGTCAGCCCAGCTTACTTTTAGCGAGCCACTCTCACGAAAAATATATGCGGCAAGTGACATGTATCTTATGCCATCGAGGTTTGAGCCTTGTGGAATCAGTCAGCTGCTGGCGCTTCGTTATGGAAGTATCCCCATAGTGAGAGAAACTGGAGGGCTGAACGATACTGTACAGGCATACAATGAATCCACAGGCGAAGGTAACGGATTTAGTTTCACGAACTACAATGCACATGATATGCTGCATACTATTCGTCGTGCTATTCATTTTTATCGCCAACCTGAGCATTGGAATAAGCTTACACAGACGGCCTTTGCAGGAGAGTACAGTTGGGATGTATCGGCTGAGGCGTACATGGATATTTACCGTTCGCTAGTAAAGAGCGATTAGACAGGGTAGGAAACCATACTTATGCTAATAAAAAGGGAATCTCTCTAGCCTATTGTTGGCTAAGAAGATCCCCTTTTTTCTATGCTCAGTCGCCTCCGCCACCACAGCTACTACACGAAGAGCAACTGCTGCACGAGGAGTGGTTCCCGGAATCACCTGAATCATGATGGGAAGATCCTCCATTGTGAGAACTGTCATGGGAGGAATGATGGTGTGAGTGGTGCGTATCCCAGTTCGAGCAGCCGCTGGTGGAGCTACAGCCCGATGTGCTGGCTAGTGCGGCACTGTTTGCAGAATCTGGGTGCATGTGTATGGCAAATTGATCAGGCTGATACCATGAATACCACACAACAGCCAATAGCAGATAGTCAATCTGTAAATAGTTGACTTTGGGCAGCTGCTTGCCCTCGGGGTCATCTACAGCTTTTTTTACCCGCTCACGGAGGTGGTGTACTATCTTATGAACTGCTTGTTGTGCTTGCTGTGAATTGCCTATATTCTCACGTATATTCCATCGGTCACCTACTGGCTGCGCCGAAGCTGACAGTTTGTAATAATGTGAAAGCTCACCGTTCGGTAGTGGATGATTAAAAAAAGTACCCCACAAACTGGCGCTATAGCGATTCCAGCCAAAGCATTCCACATACAACCAGTCAAACCACGCCCGCTCCTCTGGCATTGGCTGAGAACCGCCCGAATGGGGTGCATGGTGAAGCATGCGACCAAAAAAAGCTTCCGAGAACTGCTGGTATTCGCGCGTAAACATTAACATTTCGTGCCATAGTTCATCCACATCACTACTGAACATAGGCACTCGATTCATAATCACGCATAGCATGAAATATCGTTTTAGCTCATGCCAGCGCCACTCATATTCTTGTTCCGTCAGACTAGGATGGGCTTCCATGACACGTTGCTTTACGTTTTGAGCATAGGAAGCTGGAATGGAACGCTCTAGTAGCTCTCCCAGCTCTGTAATCTCTGGATAACGCTCCTGCGAGAGTGACGAAGGAGATGGGGAGCTAAGGAAAAATGCATTCCGGCGGCGAGTGCTTTTGTTGCCACGATTCCTGCGTATAGCACGAAATATGAACCAAAAAATGATGAGGTCAACCACAATAAACAACGTCCAAAAGCTGCTCATACTGTTCATGATGGCACTCCTTTCAACAAGAAGAGGGTATTTCCGATTTTAGTTTTTGCTATTCAGTAGGGCAAATTCCTTTTTAATCTGTGCCAGTAGTTTAGGATTTGTGATTACATCGCAAGCAGTCCATGCCAAGGTTCTGGCCGCCAAGAGCATTCCTTCCATTGCGCGGTCTTGCATTGCCAAATCACGAAATTCTGGTGTATGCAAGGCATGCTTCTCGTCAATAACTTGAATGTACGGATGGATCGCAGGACAATGGAGTGATACATTTCCGATATCCATAGATCCATGATCTTCGCCTTCTGTAATATCTTCTTGCGCAATGCCCGCCTGTATTAAATTTGCAGTAAAAGTGTCAGAGAGTACACGGTTAGTCACCATTTCATCGTAAGAAGTCTCATAATTGGAGGTTTCCAAACGACACCCGGCTTGTAAAGCAGCTCCTTCAGCAATTTGAATTACCCGGCGGGTAAGCGGGTTTAGTTCTTGCCGCGTAGCGGCTCTCACATAAAACTGGGCTGAGGCGTAATCAGGAATAATATTGGCAGCCTGCCCACCTTGATTAATGATGCCGTGGATACGTACTGTACTTTTCACCTGTTGCCGAAATGCATTGATCCCGTTAAATGTTTGAATCACAGCGTCCAAAGCATTAATCCCTTCGTGTGGACTGGCAGCGGCGTGAGCAGATTGACCAAAAAACTCAAATTGCACAGCATCGATCGCCAGCGATTTGCCTGATTTTTCGTAGCGGTCGAAGGGATGTGTCATCATCGCTATATCGCAATCATCAAACAATCCAGCCGCTGCCATCGGAACCTTGGCACCGCGTGTTTCTTCGGCAGGCGTGCCGTATACACGTACTTCTCCACCAATCTCGTCGATGATCGATTTGAGACCAACGGCAGCGCCTGTACTCATCATACATATCAAATGGTGCCCACAGGCGTGTCCCAACCCTTTCAGGGCATCGTATTCTGCCAAAAAAGCAACGACGGGTCCAGGCTTGGCTGCTTTGTAAGTAGCAATAAAGGCTGTTTCTATACCCAATACGGGTGCCTGAACATCAAATCCGTGAAAAACAAGTTCCTCTTTTAAACGGGCAGAGGCCAGAAATTCCTCGTTTCCAAGTTCAGGGTTTGCGCCAATATATAGCGAAATGTCCTTAAACCGCTCGGCATGCTGCTGAATGGTGTGTTGAATAGTCTGTTTAAAATCCATGCTGAAAACTCCTTTATATAAGCTGTAATGTAGGTCGTGCGAGAGATGAACTAAATTTGTACCATAACATTCATTGCATAATCATGCATATTCATTTATAATGACACAATCTTATTTATTATAAAGAATTTAAGGAGAGAAAAAAAGATTGAAAAAGGCATATCGTTTTACCGCCCTGGTTTTGACGGCGGTTATCTTGCTGTTGGCTGGTCTTCCCATGCTCAATGCATACGGAACGGAAGCAAAACCACAGAAAAAACTTGTAGTGGGCATGAGTGCCGACTTCCCGCCGTATGAGTTTCATAAAGTTATTAACGGTGAGGATAAAATTGTCGGGTTTGATGTTGAGATTGCGAAGGAAATCGCCAAGGATCTGAACGCAGAGATGGTCCCAGAGGACATGAGCTTTGATTCCTTGCTGCCTGCTCTGCAAAGTGGTCGTGTAGACTTGGTACTGTCCGGTATGACACCGACGGATGAGCGCAGAAAGAGCATTGATTTTTCGGATGTGTACTATCACTCCAAACAAGTCATTATGGTACGCCCGGAGGATAAGGACAAATATTCGACGATGGCTACTCTGAAAGGAGAGAAGCTCGGTGCGCAGAAGGGGAGTATCCAAGAAGAAATTGCACAAAAAGTGCCTAATGCTTCGGTAACCTCATTGGATAAAATATCCGATCTGGTACTCCAGCTTCGGACCAAGCGTATCAATGCGGTTGTAATCGAAGATACCGTTGCTAAAGGATACACGCTAGACGGTACTGTAACACTTGCCAAGGCAGTACCTGAAGATGAAGGTGCAGAAACTGCTGTAGGTATCCGTAAGGGAAATACTGAATTGCTTGCCTCAGTAAATAAAACGTTGGCTCGCCTGAAAGCGGACGGGTCGATTGAGAAATTTTCTACAGAAGCGAGTGCACTGTCTGCCGACAGACAGGTTTCTTCGAATAGTATTGTAGATATATTTATGAAATATCGCAGTTTTTACGTTACGGGTATCGGCTACACTCTATTGCTGTCTGCGCTTGGAGTATTGTTTGGATTCATTATTGGTCTGATCATATCCTTGCTGAGGATGAGTGGAGTTCGTATTATCGAGTGGCTAGGAACCGCATATGTGGAGATCCTGCGCGGAACACCTATGCTGGTACAGCTCATGATCATTCATTATGGAGTTGCTTTGACGCTGGGTGTAAATTTTACGCCACTCCAGTCCGGTATAATTACATTGTCTCTGAATAGTTCGGCATATTTGGCTGAAATTTTCCGTGCGGGTATTCAGGCCGTAGACCGTGGACAGATGGAAGCTGCCCGCTCGCTCGGGATGGGCCGAGGCAAAGCAATGCGTCATGTCATTTTACCGCAAGCATTTAAATCTATATTACCTGCTATTGGTAATGAGTTCATTACCATCATTAAAGAATCATCTATTATTTCGACCATTGGGATGGTGGATATTATGTACCAAGCCCAAGTCATTAAGAATATCACCTATGAAGGATTAAGTCCGTTCGTAATCGCAGCCGCTATTTATTTTGTAATGACGTTCAGCTTATCCAAGCTGTTGGGTTTATGGGAAAGGAAGTTGAGAGCCAGTGATCACCGTTAAACAACTGCGTAAATCGTTTGGTAAAAATGAAATTTTAAAAGGTATTGATATAGATATCGCCAAAGGTGAAGTCGTCGTCATCATCGGCCCGAGTGGTTCAGGAAAAAGTACGTTTTTGCGTTGTTTGAATCTGTTGGAACAGCCAACAGAAGGGGAGATTTTGTTTGAGGGTGAGCCGATTACGGCCCGTGGTCATAACATTAATGCGACCCGGGAGAAAATGGGAATGGTTTTTCAGCATTTTAATCTGTTTCCGCACAAAACGATATTGCAGAATTTGACCCTTGCACCAACGCAGGTGAAAAAGCAGTCGGGGAAAGAAGCAGAGAAAATCGCGCTGGAACTCCTGCGAACCGTAGGTCTTGAGGATAAAAAGAACACCTACCCGAACCAGTTATCCGGCGGTCAAAAGCAACGTATTGCGATAGCACGTGCCTTGGCCATGCAGCCGCACGTAATGCTGTTTGATGAGCCTACTTCTGCTCTGGACCCTGAAATGGTTGGAGAGGTTCTAGATGTAATGAAGAAGCTCGCTGAAGGCGGCATGACGATGGTGATCGTGACACATGAAATGGGCTTTGCCCGTGAGGTAGGGGATCGGATCATCTTTATGGACAACGGGCAAATTATAGAGCAAGGCACGCCAGAGCAAGTTTTTGGTACACCAAGCCATGATCGTACTCGTGACTTTCTTGCTAAAGTACTGTAAGAAAATGCTTTTATAAAATATTGACATAGCCCTTCTTGTGACGATGGTTCACGGAGGGCTTTTCTTTTTTTGTCACCATATCTCCATATTTTCGTAACAAAAAACGGGTTCTTAATGACAAAATTGTAATGAGTGTAGTATGATGTTCAAGGTTCCCAACATTTTCATGCAGATAAGGTTACAAAATTGTGATATTATGCAGGAAGCCAAAACTTACCGAGGCAGCACTTATGATAATAAATACTCAGGTGCTGGACTCAAACTATGGGAAGTGCGGGGGACGTAACAACGGCCATTGTTCCAATACATCATAAAAAGTATGGAATATGACCTAGGGGTGAATTGCGCAAGCATAGGGCTTCTCCTGAGCCCGAATCCGACAGCTAACCTCGCAGGCACAACAGAGGAGGTACATATCTTTGAAACGCTTAAAACATATTGGAAAAGCTATGAAATTTGCGGTGCTTGCCGCAGCAATTGCAGGGCTGGCACAGACAGCTGGAGTAGCAGATGCTGCTTCGCTTCATATTGCTAAAGAAGGCGACACCTTCTTTTTGCTTGCTCAACGTTATGGAGTATCGGTAGATGAGTTGGCGAAGGCTAACCCGAATATTGCAGCCAACAACATATACGCAGGTCTGCAGATTAAAGTGCCAGACGAAAAAAGTGTAGAGGCGGCTTCGGATTCGAAGCCACAGCTTCTTACGGAAAAAGCAACCGCGAATGAGAAGCCAACAATTGAAGCATGGGGTAAGACATTCAATTATAGTAAAGTGGTTGATGTGAAAGCAACAGCATATTCTGCCGCCGCCGATGAAAACGGTAAATGGGGTGCTGTCGATTATTACGGTAATCCGCTTAAGTTAGGTACTATTGCGGTAGACCCGAAAGTCATTCCAATGGGAACCAAGGTACTTGTTACAGGCTATTCCCATCCCGGCTTGCCGGACCATTCTTTTGTGGCCGTGGCCCGTGATCAGGGCAGCGCCATTACCGGGAAGCGGATTGATATCTTTATCCCTGGCAATAAATCATTCGTAAACGACTTTGGTTTTCAAGATGTGAAACTGTACGTCATTGATAAATAACATTCTGCCTAGATGTGTTTTAAATAACATAATAAATATTATGTAAACTTACTATTGTATCGTACAACATATAATTCGTAACTGGGTCGATATTTTATCATGGCTGGTTGCTTATCGCTAAAAAAGGCTGTCTTACAAGCAGAAATATTCTGCTCGTCAAGACAGCCTTTTTACGTAGTTGGAGTTTATCGTCGAAGCTTAGCATACTTTTATTGTCGTTCCGATGTGTGAAGCAGCCGGGGGACTGTGACGAATTTGTAGCCCTTAGCTTTTAGAGAGTGGATTAGGCCCGGCAAGGCTTGGACAGTACCTTGCAAATTAGAACTTTGGCCTCCACCTGCATGCATTAAAATAATGGAACCAGGCCCGGTAGCCGGGATTACGTTACGTTGAATTTGTGTTTTGCTTAATCCCTTCCAGTCTAGAGAATCCACATTCCAATTGACAATCATGTATCCATGACGACGTGCCCACTGGATTTGAGGCTCCGTGATTTCACCGTAGGGCGGTCGTATCAACTTAGGCCGGAAGCCTGCGCTCGCTTCTAAAATGCGTTCTGTTTTTGTAATCTGGTAGCGGAATCGTTCGGGTGTGGCCTTCCTGAAATCCGGATGAGTATAGGAATGATTTCCTATAGCATGACCCTCACGGATGATACGGCGTATGATCCCCGGATGTTTTTCAGCACGATGACCGACGATAAAAAAAGTAGCTTTGATGCCGTTTGCGTGTAATACGTCCAAAACCTGCGGCGTATACCTTGAATCGGGCACATCATCAAAGGTTAAGGCAATTTGGCGGGTGTGCGGGCCGCACATTTTAAAAATGTCCGCATGCTTTTTTCGCAGCATCGCTAAGGTTGGAGCAGCTCGATCTTTTCTTGGATGTTCAGTAGTAGCGGCAGCAGCTTCCTTGGGATGGGGCGTTCCAATATAGGGAGGCGTGTCCGCGTATACGGGAAAACTTGAAAATGCTAGTAACAGCGCTAAACACGGCAAAGCTCTCCTGTACCGCATTTATATTCCCCCTTTCCGTGCAGTGATACCTAGTGGTGCTCTCAGCTATTATGTACCTGTCCTATCAAAATTATGCTGCTGATGGAGTGAAGCCCTACACAACTGAAGATTTCGTAAGTTTTAGTCATACAAAGGATTCGGTATACCGTGATAGCTGGTGTATAATGGGGAGGTTATCTATAACGATACAGACTGAGGGAAGGATGGATAAAAGTGACCGACTTGTTTACTCCTTATCAATTAAAGGGGCTTTCATTAAGAAATCGGATTGTCATGCCCCCCATGTGGCAATACAGCGTGGAGGCCAAGGACGGCAAACCGACGGAATGGCATTATGTCCATTATGTAAGTCGCGCGGTAGGAGGGACTGGGCTCATCATAGTGGAAATGACAGCAGTTCATCCGGATGGACGCATTACGGATCGTGATTTGGGCATTTGGAGTGACGAACATATTCCTGCATATCAAAAAATTATAGAGGAAGTCCACAAGCATGGTGCCAAAATCGCCATTCAATTAGGCCATGCTGGGCGCAAGGCCCAAGACGCTGAGTTACCTGTAGGTCCGTCCTCGATCCCCTTTAGTGAGCGCTTTAAAGAGCCGCACGCTTTGACGAGAGCAGAAGTCAAGGAACTGGTTCAGGCGTACAAAGAGGGGGCGCGCCGAGCGGTAGAAGCTGGCTTTGACACGGTAGAGATTCATGGCGCTCACGGATATCTGATCCATCAATTTCATTCCCCTTTAACAAATACTAGAGAAGATGAGTATGGTCAGGATTTGTCACTGTTTGGTGTCGAGGTCATACATGCTGTTAAACAGGTGCTTCCTGCTGATATGCCCGTGCTAATGCGGATATCTGCCAAAGAATATGTACAAGACGGATATGATGTTGAATACATAGCATCCATAGGGGAACGATATCGTGATGCCGGTGTGGACATTTTCCATATTTCTTCTGGTGGTGAGGGTCCGATTGGCTCTAGCGGAGGCCCGTCTGCGCGTGCTGGTTATCAGGTGGATTTGGCTCATACCATCCGTGAAAAGCTGAATGTGCCTGTCATTGCTGTCGGCTTATTGGATGATTATGAGGATGCCCGTCGAGTCGTTCAGCAGAAAGAAGCTGATTTGGTAGCTATAGGGCGTGCTATGCTGCGTGATCCCTATTGGGCGCTGCATGCATCACGTGAGCTAAAAGTACAGGCGGATATTCCAGAGCCTTATTTACGCGGCTTTTAGATAATTTTGAAACCTCTTTGCAAAGCTTGCGTAAACATGTGTACAGAGCTTAAAATTTAAGCATTCAACTCTAGGAGGAACTTCACATGTCTATTTTCAAACGACTAAGAGATCTTACAATGTCCAACATTAACGCCATTATCGACAAGGCAGAAGATCCAGTAAAAATGACGGATCAATACATTCGTGATATGCAAGAGGATCTGGAAGACGCAGAGAAAGCGGTAGCTGCTCAAATTGCGATTGAAAAGAGATTCAAACAGCAATATGAAGAACAGGCAGCTTTGGTGAAAAAACGCGAAGAACAGGCTCACACGGCTGCAAAAGCACAAAATGTGGATCTTGCTCGCCGTGCATTGGAAGAAAAGAAATCTGCCGAGCAAAAAATGAACGAGTTCAAAGCTGGTTATGAGCAAAATAAAGCTGCAGCTGACAATCTGCGTGGTAAGCTGGATGAAATGCGTAGACAGCTTACAGAAATGAAAAACAAGCGTGAGACACTGGTTGCCCGTTATAACGCTGCTAAAGCACAGACTGAAATTAACAAAGCGATGAACGGTTTTAGCTCTGATACAGCAACAGCCGGATTGAAGCGTATGGAGGAAAAAATGCTGCAAGCAGAAGCACGTGCTGAAGCAAGCAACGAAATGGCTTCCAAGGAAAAATCGCTGGATGAAGAATTTAAAGAGCTGGATAAGAAAAGCGCGGTGGACGACGAACTTGCTGCTTTGCTGAAGCAATACGAAAACAAATAAGAACTTTTTTAAGTATTGCTGTTAGTGTAATCTCAGTAAGCGAAGGAGAAATGTTTTCTCCTTCGCTTTTCCCTGCCTAGGGGCGTAAATCAATATATGTAGTCAAGAAGATGTGGAGGATGGTAACAGATGCATTTTTTGGAAACGATGAAAGCGATGCTAGTATGGACGGGTGCGGGAGCTATTTTGCTGTTCGTATTAATGTATGTCGATTCTTTATTTACAAAGTATAAGGATTTTGCAGAAGTCAAAGCCGGAAATATGGCCGTAACGGTACGAATGATTATGAAGCTGATTGCACAAGGATATATTTTATCAGGTTCGATTGCTACAGCTAATAATTTACTTGAAGCGCTTGTGTATTCTGTGATTGCCTTTATTATCTTACTTGTTTTGGAAGTGATTGTGCGTCTGCTATTGCGGTATTGGGCTCAGTTTGATCTGGATAAAGGGACCCAGGAAGGTAAAATTGGTTTTGGCCTGTTTTCAGGAGCGTTGCATTTGGTTGGTGCCTTGATCATTACTGCATGCTTCTAGGCAAAGAAAGGAGAGCATAGGACCATGAGCGTATGGAAACGAATTTCGAATCTATTTGCCAAGCCTGAACCGCCGAAAGCGGAAAAAAGCATGCTTGACTTACATCCTGGGGATATTTGTGAGGTATCACTTGTCACCTATGAGGTGGTAGGTCGTGTACATAATCGTGCCCGGAATGCCGTTGTTTTGACGCTTCAGGATGGTAACCAAGTGAGTTATCTTCATATCGAGGAACGAGAAACACTGCAATTCGGACTATATCAGGCCATCGACGGCAGACTAGACAACCCGGAGGAAGTACCAACCATTTTAGAGCTGGATGATACAACTTATCATTTGGAAGAACAGTATTTTGGGAATGTTACCATTATGGGGCGTGCTCCTTTCCGACAGGGTGGAGAGCAATATGTTTGGCAGTACCAGTCTGATGATTACCATCTATTGCGGGTAGAGTGGCAGGACGGTCGCTTTATGCTTTATGAAGGAGAAGAAGTGATTACCGGAGACGTCAAAGTTATTCGGGCAAGCTAGGAGAGGGTTACACATGAGCAAACGCACCTGGCATTATGCACTAAAGGTCATTGTGGCGCTGAGCTTGTTTATATCCGTGCTAAGCGGCTGCGGTGCGCCAAATGTAAAAGATACGTATCCGCTGGAATCCGTTAGTGGTAGTGGGAATTCGACCTCGTACGTGTATCGGGCAGCAGGCAAAACAGTTCCCGAAGTAGCGGAGGAATTGAAAGAACAGCGTACACCGGAGCAAATATCACCTCAAAGCAATGAGCGGATGTTTCTGGTATATAGCGATGAGTGGTATCATTTGCAGCAAGACCCAGCTAAGAAGGAAGACACACTCATTGAAATTGACAGTAAAAAGTATGTCGAGCAAAATTACAGTTCCAGTTTTCTAAAAGGATACTTAACTGCAACCGTGCTGGATGCTCTGTTCGATTCATTGCGGGGGTCTGGCTCCTATCGAGGTTATTCGAGCAGAGATGTATACCGACCTTCACAAGGACAATATCATGCTCCAACAGCACAGGAGAAAAAAGCGATTCCGCCGATAACGGTGGAGCGAAAAGGTTCAGTTACCCGTAGAGGAAAAAATTCGGATTCAAGCGTCGGATCAAGTGGAAGCCTATTTGATAGAGGCTCCAGCAGTTCACCGAGCAGAGGCTCGATTTCACGTGACCGAGGCAGCAGTGGCGGCTCCAGTATATTTGATTCACCACGTAAATCGTATAGTAAGCCTAAAACACGCAGCGGATCAGGTAAAATTAGCCGGCGAAGTCGAAGGTAATGAGTTATGTTTGCGGAACTGTGGAACTGTGTTGCACAGTTCCTTTTTTTAACATTTACTAATGTAAATTGAATGGATGTTCCCTCACTTCGATTATATAGTCGTCTACTTTGATCTGCGATCAGAGCTTATGTGCTCAATGCCATCCTCTTCAATGATGTTGCTTTTCTTGATATGGAGATGACTAGCTATCCTTTCTATAGCACCCATCCGTGGTTCAGAAAGTCCGCTCTCCCAAGCTGAAATTGCTTTATTGGTAACCCCAGCGATCTCAGCAAGCTCTTGTTGAGTTAATTGATATTTTATACGTAATTTTTTGAAATTGTCACTTAAAGCCACTTTAATCCCTCCACCCCAAATTAAGTAGATTATAACCTTGATATCGAAAAAAAACCAACATCATACATTGGCAAAAAACAATGTCACTCCTTTGAGGGGACTTTTTTTAGTACAAAAGGATGTAGAATTTGAAGAAAAAAGCTAAATGGAAAAAAATTTACCTCACACTGCACAATAATTACCAGTTTACTAGATTATTTCATTGCCACATCTATTAGTAAAATATACAATTACATCAGGCGAAATAGGAGGATGATGTAACTGTGTTATCTGCTCTTTTGTATATTTTACTTGGTTTTTTCGATGCTTTAGCGGCAGTTACTTTGGTCTTGAAGCTTTATATGCTTCCTGTGTGGGAAAATCGAAGAAAAATACTTATCTATGCAATTGGTATAGCTTTGTTTTCCTATCTCATGAGAGAGGTTATAGCCATGCCTAGATTAGATTTTCCGCTTCAGTATTTGTTAATGGTTCTCTTTTTAAGATTTGGTTTGGGGATCAAAACATATCTTGCAGCTTTTTCTGCTGGTTCTGGTCTAACAGCTTATATTAACCTACAGCTATTTGTATATATTTTTGCGAATTTTTTCGGAGTAGCACAACCTGATATTATTAATAATACTTCTGGCTCTTCCATTTACGTTATACAGCTAGCTTCTATTTTTACTGCGTACTTCATTTCTTTTGTCATGGGGAAATACAACTTTGGTTTCTCATTTATCATTCAGCCCCCACATGATTTTTTGAAAAGTAAAAATTACCTAACACCCCTTAATAAAATGTTCATTATAGGCTCCCTAATATCATTTGTCACTATTCTTGTTACTTTGTATATGCTCTATAAATCCAATACGATAGGACTACTTTCCATCTCATTGCTGACTTTTGGAATATCGTACTTCTTTTCAGAGAAAGGAGATTACGAGGATGCTAGAAACGCTATCGAGGCACATCGCATCAGAAATAAAGAAAGCTGATCCTGATGGACCTACAAGTGTAGAAGTGATGGAGTATGCGATTGGTATAAAAATTACCGAAATTTCGGCAGTACTAATGGTCGCAGTTATAGCCTGGATAACAGGGCATTTTTGGGGAGCATTACTTGCTCTGGCTACGATCATGTTTGTAAGAAGATTTTCAGGAGGGATACACTTCAGCAACCTTACCCTTTGTGTCTGTTTTACAACGGCCGTATGTGTAACTATACCTTTTGTTTCCTTAAGTTTATCAACATTTTTGATAATTAATGCTTGTTCATTATTAGTATTTGTAGTATATGCGCCCAATCATTTTATCTATATTAATAAGACCAAATATCACAAATATTATAAAACGATATGTATTTTAGTTTGCATATTAAATTTTTTTGTACAATCTCACATAATATGTTTATCTATATTTATACAAGCATTCAGTATTCTTCCTTTATGGAAAGGAGGTGAGCGAAAATGGATAAGAAATTGGCGAGAGCTTTAAGTATAAGCCTTGGTAAATACGCTAACGAGTCTACTAAAAAAGAAAAAACAATATTTGGCGCTAAATCAGTACCAGCTGAGTTGAAGAAAACAGAAAAGAACTGAATTTAATGGAAGAGGGAAAGCGAATCCTAGCCACTCAATTGCTTGATGACAATTCACTTGGAAATTGCTCTTTTTTTTGTGAGAATCACCTAGTTGCGATTGAATTGTGGAAGCCTAAAAGCAATTATCACATCCCGCTTTTTCACACTTCTCATGGAAGATTTACAGTTCCCACCACCCTCCATGAATGTTCCGTAGGCTTACCCACTTTTTGCAATTTGGACGGATCTAATTTGGTTAACATAACACAAGTGGACAAGATCGTTACGGGAGATTATGGAGGGGGGCAGGTTATTTTTAAAAATCAAGACATTAAAGAAAGTATAAATTCAGCAAATTTATCCCGGTGGAAACAAATATATGAGAATGCAATGAATGCCGATAGAGAAATTCGTTATATTTTCGGATCGGAAATTAAGGTAGTGGGTAAGGCAGCGGTGAGCGGTTTTTTTAAGGTAGGGAATATGCTTAGTATGGATATGTGGGAACCTAAAAAAAATTATTATGTACCGCGTTTCCACTCTGGAGATCGCTCTTATACAATCGGGCTAACGGCCCAGGCTTGTAGGGAAGCTTTTCCGCATCTATATCCAGCTTATAAAGACACCCTGATCAATTTAGAATTGGTTTGTGAGATTGAGTGTAACGCATTTGGAGGTTTGGTACGATTTGCAGGATCCGACTTCACTTGCTCTATGTCTCATAATAAACTTAAAGCACTTAAAAAATTGTGGAATTGACCCGTGAGAATTCAGGGGTCATTTTTGTTACCATATTTATATGAATAAGTCAATAATCAGTTAGACTAGGATAAGCCGGACAGTCTCGATTTAATTCGACATATTTCCCGTTTTTAATCATCTTCTATGTGATAAAATTTGATTATGAAAAAAATAACAATCTTTTAAATTAAGGTATAAACAATCTACATATGAGAAAGGGAGGGTGAAGCAGGATATATATTGTAAATGCCGGCATGTACAAAAGGCCCGAAGGAAATGCCTGTTTGTCAGGCAAGTTCCCACTCATATAAGTCCTCAGCCTTACACTCCAATATTCTAGAAATGAGGACTGCCGCCTCGAATGACATTTTGTCACGTCCCGCGATCCAGTTGGATATTTGTTGCCGCGAATATCCAGTTCGTCGGGCGAGCCAAGATTGAGTGCGTCCATGAGATTTGAGCTCCTCTTTCAAAAGGCATTTCCCCCGAGTAAGTTTTTGCACCTTACTTGCTCCTAACAGGGGAAAGTGTTCGTTCAGAAGTATACAGGTAAATTAGTTTTTTATCAATTATATTGTGGAGTTGATTGGATGGTCGCAGATAAAAATGAAAATATCACTTGCACTAGCTCTTATACAATAAAGATGGCACGACTTGCTTCAGGATATGGTGAGTTAGTAGCCTGCAATATACTTGGTATGTCGATGAATGAATTAAAACATATAGAGGAAGATTCCTCCGATTTAACAATAGCTCGAGCGCAGCAAATGTCCTCGTTATATAATGTTCCCATAGATTCAATTTATTTCGGTAAAAATGATACAACCTAGAGAAATAACGTAATCTTTTGCAAAATCAAAAACTCTAATCTACCCAAAACAGCCGTGATATGTTATTCAGGCTGTTTTTTGGCGGATCGAGACTTGCCACAATCCAAATAAACGCTGTTCGGATTTGCCAGATAACGGTTTTAGCGTTATAACAGAAAGAGGTATTTTTTTAAAGAACGGAGTGAGAACATGAATCAGACGCCTTTAAACACAGAAAAATTCCAACGTAAAGCAGTTAAGGTGGAAGAGGCACAAAGCAGGATAGCTAGCTATGTTTACCAGGGAGAAAGGGAGGATGTAGGGCTGGAGCAAGCGCATGGTCGCTATCTGGCAATGGACTTGACTGCACCACATCCGTATCCCCGCTTTCGTCGCTCTGGTATGGACGGCTATGCCATTCTTGCCTCTGACACTGAAGTTTGTTCGACCGGTCAGGAAATCTGGCTACGTGTGATTGATGAAATTCCTTGTGGCACTGTATCGGATAAGCGGGTGGAGACGGGAATGGCAGCCCGAATCATGACAGGAGCACAACTACCTGAAGGGGCAGACACAGTGGTTATGCTGGAGGCCACACAGCTGCGTGAGGAAAATGGACAAGTATACGTTGGCTTGAAGAAACGTATGGAAGTTGGCAAAAATGTGACGCAAATTGGTCATGAGATTAAGGAAGGTCAGCTGTTGCTCAGTAAGGGAACTTACATCGGAGCAGGACACGTCTCGGTATTGGCTACTTTTGGTGTACATCGTGTGCCTGTTTATAGGAAGCCAAGGGTGGCCGTTTTCTCTACAGGCTCAGAATTGCTCGCAGTGGACGAACCGTTACAACCAGGGAAAATTCGAAACAGTAATACATACATGCTGGCTTCTCAAATTAAAGAGGCAGGAGGAGAGCCGTTCATTCTGCAAGCCATTCATGATGATTTGAACCTTGCCCGTGCTTCTGTCCGAGAAGCGATAGCAGCCTATGATATCGTGGTTACAAGTGGTGGAGTATCGGTGGGGGATTATGATATCATGGGTGATCTCGTACGACAGGAAGACGTAAATATGCTGTTCAACAAGGTTACGATGCGTCCAGGCAGTGTAACCACAGCCGCAGTAATAGACGGCAAGCTGTTATTTGCGCTCTCAGGCAATCCCGGCGCATGTTTTGTGGGTTGTGAGCTGTTTGTACGACCAACTATTCAAATGATGTTATCTTCGGCACATCCATATTTGCAAACCTGGACGGCAAAGCTGGGAGCAGATTATACGAAGGTAAATAACTACACTCGCTTTGTACGCAGTTCTCTAGAGATACGTGGCGGGCAAGTATATGCGATTCCTGCGCGAGCAGATGAATCCAGTGTCATGGTTACGATTAAGGACAGCGATTGTCT
>NZ_JCAJRU010000092.1:0-17379 GCF_059447605.1 Paenibacillus sp. N119s
AGAAGTTTTCAAATAATAATCCTACCGCAATGTGTGCACAATATCCAGCCGTTTTCAGAAAGAGATGATGAGAGGGAGAATTGACAGACAATTTTAACAAACATATAATTAGATAAACTTCTATTTAGATAAGATGATTTGTTTGCATAGCAAATCTGTATTAGTGAAGAGAGGTGCAGTCACGGTGCAACTAGATAAAATGGTCAATTATCATAAAGCACTTGCGGACCCGACGCGTATGCGAATATTACTTCTTTTATCCCGTGGGGAGATGCATGGACAAGCTTTGGCGAAAAAGCTGAATCTGTCGCAGCCTACAGTTACGCATCATGCTTCCAAACTCCGTGAGGTTGGGTTGATTAAGGAACGACGTGATAAAAATACAGTATATTTTACATTGAACCCAGAGCTGATTCGGCAGCATGCCGAGGCGACGGTGCGTCTTATTTTTGAAAAAGGAGAGGAAGAGGAACAGATGTCGGAACTGAATGAAACACTGGAAGCAACGGTCTTACGCAATTTTTTTGCCAAGGACGGTAAGTTGCGTCAAATCCCTGCCCAGTATAAGAAGAAATTGATCGTACTTCAGATGCTCGCGGAAAAGCTGGAGCCAGGCCGCATCTACCCTGAACGTGAACTAAACGAGTGGATCAAGCAATACCATGAGGATTTTGCGACAATTCGGCGTGAACTGATCATGCATCAGTTTATGTACAGAGAGCGGGAAATGTACGAATTAAACCCGCGTGAAATGTGGACACGATGGGATCAAGTCCGTTAAACGAAACTCAAGATAGTTTAAAATGTTTGAAATTAGCCTTGACAGACAATTCATGGACTTGTATGATAAAGGAAATTTTAGGAGGAGGCGATGTTATATGCGTACGAACATGAGTGAATGGTTTCAGCAGCAGTATGACTTGTCTCCCGCACGGACGATGCACAGCTAAAGACTGTTTAAATCTATAGTCTTAGCGTAGCAGTTGGTTGGACAGTAGAACCAACGAAATCCGCAGGGAGTGATTCCCTGCGGATTTTTTTATGGTCAAGTGTTTTGTTATCCAGTTGTTGCTATTGAGAGTAGTCCGAGTATGACTGCTTGCATAAGTGAACGAACGGATCACATTGCCTGAGATGTATACCCTCCGCAGGGGTTTCCCTGCGGATTTTTTGCGTTGTTTGCTTGTGGAGAGAAAATGTACACCTATTGAGTAACGCTACATCAAAAAATCAAGCATGATTTCAGGAGGAAAACAATGAGTATACATGAATACGGTTGGTCTGATTACTGGAACGGTTTTTGGGATCAATGGAAGCAAAGCAATGAGGAACGCGCAGGAGACACACAGCTACGTCCTGCCCGTTTGATTGCCGATTATGGACAAAAGGTGAAGCTTATCACGATGGATGGGGAACGTTGGGGAGCCGCTTCAGGCAAGCTGCGACATGCTATGGTTGACCCAGCGGAAATGCCGGCGGTAGGAGATTGGGTGGTCATCACTACATCGGACGAAGTATCAGATGCAGTAATTCATGCTGTCCTGCCACGCAAAAGCCAAATATCTAGACAGGCTGCGGGTTTTGAGACAAAGGAGCAACTGATCGCGACTAATGTGGATACCCTTTTTCTTGTAAATGCGTTGAATCATGATTTTAATATGCGCAGATTAGAACGATATTTAATTATGGCCTGGAATAGTGGCGTAAATCCGGTTGTCGTGTTGAGTAAGAGCGATCTTTGCGATGATGTCGAACAGCGGGTTGCAGAGGCAGAGGGGGTTGCTCCTGGAGTACCTGTTATCGTGATTTCTGCTTTGCAGAACGAAGGGAGAGAGCAGCTGGAGGCGTTTCTTCAACCAGGCGCTACGGTTGCTTTGACCGGCTCTTCCGGTAGTGGCAAATCCACAATCGTGAACTGGCTCTCTGGGGCTGATGTGCAACTGACACAGGATGTGAGGGAGGAAGACAGCCGTGGCAGGCATACAACTACGCACCGACAGCTTTTTGCCATTGCAAAGCAAGCGGTCCTGTTGGATACCCCCGGTATGCGTGAGCTTAATCTATGGGATGATTCCACAGGCGTAGCTCATACCTTTGCCGATATTATAGAAATAGCGCAACAATGTCGTTTTGCCGACTGCAAGCATGAGGGAGAAGCTGGCTGTGCGGTGGAGGAAGCGATCCAAAGAGGAGAATTGTCGGAGTCCAGAGCGAACAATTATCGCAAGATGCAGCGGGAATTGGAATATCAGGCACGCAAGGAAGCAGATCGACGAAGAAAGGACAGTCGTTCAACCACAACCTCAGGCCGTAGGGATCAACGAGGCGGTTGGCGACGTGATGTGGAGTGGTAAGCCGTGCTGTCATGAAACATCAATTGTAGAAATATAAGAAAATCTATGTTGTAGTCGGCATATGGTATAAAGGGGTGAATATATGCCGAACTACAACATTGTGGTGAGTTTATCGGAGCGTCGTCTATATTTAAAAGATGGGAACCAGACCGTTCTTAGTTATCCGGTCGGTATTGGAAAAGTGGCTACACAGACACCCAGTGGGCAATTTACGATTATTAACAAACAGCCCAATCCGGGCGGTCCTTTCGGAGCATTTTGGATGGGGCTGTCCAAGCCGCATTATGGCATTCATGGTACCAATGAGCCATGGTCCATTGGCAAGTTGGTGTCACATGGCTGTATTCGAATGCACAATAAGGATGTGCTGGAGCTTCAGGAGAAGGTAAGCATAGGTACGCCGGTCACGATACAGTCATAGCAGCTAGACATGATAGATCCTTTCGTCTGCTGTAAACGTTAAGCATTCTTTCATATGGCTGTATTTGATACGTGTATTTCATGGCGACCGACCGTAACTTAAAGTTAGATACTGTCTAGTTACGATTTGGGTTGGATTTGGACACGGGCTTCAATCCGTTTGGAGCCCTTTTTGTCATCTGCGGATTTAACTAATGATCCTGCCAGGTGTTCTCCTTGTGTACCGTAAGCCTGTTTGGCGTTGCTCCACATGTCTTCATTCGGCTCGAAAGTTATAACCAATGCGTAGCGGTTGGCCAGGCTCGGCTTTTTGACTCTCATACTAAAAGAACCGTCAGGCATGACTTTGGTTTGATCATCGTAGCCAAACTGCCATCGTCCCGGAAAATCAATGGTCAGCTTGACGTCCGACCCTTCCAGCAAATTGCTGCGTGCATATACATGATAGTAATTACCTTTTTGTTTCACATCAGGTTTAATCCACACTTGAGGACTACCATAGTCCTTTGGTTTGTTCCAGACAGGTTTAATTAGAGAGACATGCCGGTCTTGCTCAGGATCAAATTCAGCACCAATCCGAATTTCTTGCAAAAGATGTTCGTTTTCTTCGTATTGATATACATAAGGACCTTCCAATTTGTTTCCACCATTACCATACAAATTTCGTATTTCTTGGTCTTGGTCATCTGGTCGGAACAGGACCGTCAGATCCATACTGCCCTGAATACCAGGTCGGTGTACTTGGAGTACAAAACTTCCGTCCTTTTGAATAGTTGCCTCGTCCGTGTATCCAGTTAACAGAGTGTTTTTGACCGCAAGATTCCCTTTAATCCGTGCTCCAGCCGGCAGGTTGGAATGTCCTGTCACTCTCACGGTATTTTTATCTATATTTACGTCACCTGATATTTCGACATAGCTGCTCCCTTGCTGATGTACTATCGTATCATTGGCAGCTCGTTCATCAAGGGTTGATGCGGCTTGGCTTGGATTACCCGTTACGGTGTAGGCACGTGCTTCCGCTTCATGTTGGGCCATACTCCGAGTCGAGGCTTTTTCCCTGCTGCATGCAGCTAGTATGATTAGAATTAAGGACGTACATAAAAGCTTCCAGCCTATTTTCATCATCTTGTACTTACTCATGATTTTTGCTCGCTCCTTGTCCGTAGCTTTCAGGCTTAACTAAAAAAATTCGAAACTTTATGTATTTACCCTATTTAAAGGGTTTGTAATCCCGTTTGCCTTATCTACTAAAAGCGTACGTGTTTAAACAACAGCTGGAATGGTTAAAAATGGATAGCCTGATCATCCCCCTGAAAAGCAGGGGTAGCTTGCTGTAAAGGAGCCTGAGTCATATGTCCATTGACCGTTTTATCTTAAAAAAGTTGGACAACTGCCGGGAAGAACATACACGCGCTAATTTACTAGAGCTGTTTAGAATACGAATCGAGAAGGCGCAGAATAAAGAACGAGGCGGTAAAAAAGGTTATCGGAGAATACTATAAAATAGAGTTTGATCAAATGATAGGCTGCGGTAAGTCACATGTAGTATGTTTTAAAACCGTTGATCTGGAGAGGGTGCTGAAATGCCCCTCTCTTTTTTATGTTATTGCAAACAAAAAAAGTCCCTCTTAATAGAGGGACAATGCTAGTGAATCATTTTCACTAACGCTATGCAGGATGGCTTCACAACCGACAATCTCTATACTGATCAAAGAGTTAAGACATTTTTGAAGGGCGCGCTTGCCGCTAGAGATTTTATTCTCCAAAGTATTACTTAGAAGTTTTAAGGTTTTTTGTACCGGTTGCTTATTTTCTTGATTGAAGTATACGGGAATACGTTTGTTTTGAAATGTAATTAATGTTCTCACAAAAATCACCTCGCCTGAGTTATTTCATGGCTTTATTGTAGTGCCCGTTTCTTAAAATTACCTTAAAAACACCTTATAAAAACATAAAGGTCTGAAAAATTTACAAAGTGTTCACAACAATTTGGGTAACAATCGAATTTAGTCCTAACTAATCGACAAAATGACGTAAGTATTCAAATTAAACTTTGTAAATATATATTTTTAAGCCATATGACTCTACCATCACTTTGCTGCATGACTAAAGTCAGTGTTTTATTTTGAGTGTAGGTATTTTGTAACAAATTGACAGTCTAATAGGTGGATGCTACAGTTACGATAGCCATATTTCCGTAGAAATTGGCTTTTTGCGTGAATATTGTTATATAGATTAAGGATCGGGAGGGATGGCAGATGATCCTGACCGTGCTTTCAGGACGACAGGAAACAGAGTGGTTTGATATTGAGGTAGCCGATGAATACTCGGTGGAACATTTAAAATTGATGCTGGGTGTGCGCATTTTTGGTGAGCCTCCGGCTGAAGGCATGCAATATATTATGGAAGCAAAGTTTCCAGAAGGACTTTGGTTCAGAGTGGAGGATAACCAGCTACTCACAGGAGCAGGTTTGCGAGAAGGCTGTACTGTGCGCATTCAACGAGCTTTTTCGACAACTCAGGACGAGGCGCCTGTATACGGAAGACGTTCCTTGTTTCAAACTGAAAAAAATGGGTAAATACACACATGAAATAATATGAAACCTTGGTAAAATGAAATAGGAAGCGAAAAGGGGGACTTTTGTCTTGAATGTACTATACCAGCGATCCCCGAGATTAAGACCGGCTCTCCGAGAAGAAAAACTGGAGATTTTACGGCCTCCGGCTGAGCCGAGCAAGCCATCTTTTTCTATTATATCTATACTTATTCCGTTAATGATGACGTTGGTGACTATAGGCTTTTACGTATATATGAGTAGAACAGGCAAGATGGGCAACAGTAACTATTTGATGTTCCAGATGGTTACTGTGGTCATGATGCTTACATCGTATACGATTCCTTTTTTCGTTTATTTAAATAATAAGAAGGAATACAAACGTAAGTTGGAGGAGCGGGACCGTATGTATCGGGAACAGCTCCAAAAGCATCGTGAAGAACTTGAAATGAAACGCGAAGAACAAATTCGCACACTATATGAAATTCACGGTGATCCGCAAATATGTACGCAAATCGTAAAAAACCGCAACAGTTCTCTTTGGGAACGGTCCCCGGAGGATGAAGATTTTTTGCAGGTACGTATCGGGACTGGACAAGTTCCGTTTCATATTAAATTGCAAATCCCACGGCCTGACGGTTATGACCGAGATCCCTTGCTGGGGGCTGCTGATGAACTGGAGGAAGAATTTCGTTTGGTGGACGATGCTTCCATCACATTACCTCTGTTTCAATCCAAAGTGGTTGGATTGGTTGGCGAGCGAGAGCACACCCTTGCTGCGTTAAGAGTGATCTTGGCACAAGTGACGGTTCGTCACTCGCCAGATGAAGTGAAAATTGCCTCCTTCTATGATGAACGAGAGGAAAGTGAATGGACTTGGATGCGCTGGCTCCCGCATGTGTGGGACGATGACCGAATCCAAAGAATGATGTCAGACCGCAGTAGCAGCGCCCATCAATTAGCTGACTTTCTGTTTGCCAGATTGAACCGCCGAAAAAATAATCGCAATGAACGTCAGGGCAAAGGTATGGAAGTCCCGTGCTATGTAGTTGTTTTATCTGACACCCAACTGATTGAGGAAGAGCCCTTGCTGCCGTTGTTGCTGGAAGACGGAAGAGCGATAGATGCATGTACGATTGTACTGGCTTCTCGTAAAGAGGCTTTGCCGATGCAGTGTCAGCTGATTGTGGAAGCTTCCAAGGAGCAGGGGGTATATGCTCTTAAATCAGAATCGGCAGAGGTTGAACAGCAAAGTTTCAAACCGGATCGTTTGTCAAAAGAGGAAGCCGATGCACTGGCACGGTACATGGCGCCTATTCGCTTGAAGCGTTCCTCGGCTTCAGATATTCCCGCTGTTCTGCCTCTTTTTGATATGATGAGTGTAGAAAGTGTGGAAGAACTGGACGTGGCAGACCGATGGCGACGTAACCGCCATCCTGATACTTTACCTGTGCCAATGGGTGTGCGGGCAGGTGGTAAAAAGATTATGATTAACCTGCATGATAAAATAGAGCGTCAAGGGCATGGTCCCCATGGCTTGATCGCTGGTACGACCGGTTCGGGCAAGAGTGAAGTTATTCAGTCCATTGTAGCCTCGCTCGCTGCTGAGTTTCATCCACATGATCTTGCTTTTATGCTGATCGATTACAAGGGTGGAGGCATGTCCAATACGTTCGTTAACTTGCCGCATGTGGTGGGTACAATCACGAACTTGGACAACAATTTGATTGAACGTGCTAAAATATCCCTTAAAGCAGAACTGGTTCGTCGACAAAAGATATTGAACGATGCAGGCAATTTACAGCATATTGATGAATATTACAGACTACTCCGGCAGCGGCAGGAACAACCGCTGCCTCATCTGGTTATTATTATTGATGAATTTGCACAATTAAAGCGGGATCAGCCAGAGTTCATGGACGAGCTAATCAGTATTGCAGCGATTGGGCGGACATTAGGTGTCCATCTGATTTTGGCGACTCAAAAGCCGGCAGGTGTTGTCGATGACAAGATTTGGAGTAACTCCAGGTTCCGCATCTGCTTGCGGGTGCAAAGCGAAGGTGATAGCCGTGATATGTTGAAAATACCAAATGCCGCTTGGATAACGAAGCCGGGACGAGGGTATTTTCAAGTGGGTAGCGACGAAGTGTTTGAAGAAATGCAATTTGCTTGGAGCGGTGCGCCGTATATAGGCAACAGAGACGTTTCTTCTGCCTTACCTGTTCATGAAGTAAGACTGAATGGGAAACGTGAAGCACTATTAACTGGTGGTGAACGGGCAAGCTCAGGCTTAAAAGGAGAAGAAGCTCCCAAACAGCTTCAAGTATTTATTGATTATATTGCAAAAGAAGCAGCTAAGGCGGGAATCGAACGTCTTCAGGGACCATGGCTTCCGCCACTGCCAGAAATGCTGGACTTAACTAATTTGCCGCAATGTACCGAAATAGATAGTACAGTCTCATCTTTGGAGCTGAAAGCCCTGATCGGGTTGGTCGATGATTTACCGAACCAACGACAGGAGCCGATATATGCGTCGCTGGATCATGGTCACTGGGCGGTGTATGGTATGCCAGGCATGGGGAAAACGACCTTTTTGCATACTTTGCTGATGTCCACAGCCCAGCACTTTGCTGCGAATCATTGGAACGGTTATATCATTGACATGGGGCGAACCATGCGCGACTTTGGAGAGCTTCCACAAATCGGTGCTGTTATGATGGCCGAGGAGGATGACCGGATTAAACGCTTGTTCCGCTATCTGTTCAAGATGGTGACTGTACGCAAGGAAATACTTTCTGAGGCTGGCGTCAAAACAATAAGTTCTTTTCGGCGTTCTGCCGTCGAGGATGTACCGCAAATTGTCGTCGTTATTGATGGATATCTTAATTTTCGTAATTCCTATCCGGATGAAAATGAACTGCTGGAATCACTTTTACGTGAAGGCGGTAGTCTAGGTATCACCTTCATCATTACAGCGAACCGGATTACCGATGTGTTTGAGAAATTCCGCAGTAACATACCTAATGCTGTTTCTTTCGAATTGGCCGATCCTAGTGACTACTACTATGCGGTAGGACGACCAGCCAAAACACCAGGACCGTTAATTCCGGGTCGGGGCCTGGTTAAAGGGCATGTTCCACCGCTGGAGTTCCAGACAGCACTGCCTTCACCAGGAGAAGATGAGGCGGAACGTTCAGCACAACTACGTCGCAATATCGCTGGCATTGTGCAGGGTTGGAAGGGCAAGCACGCACCGGCCATTCTCCCACTGCCTGAGCGGATTCCATTGCTGGAACTGCTTCAGCAGTGGGATCGGACGAGTGGACCATCGGGCGCGCTTCCTTATGAAGTACCTGTAGGCCTACAGAGTGACGATCTTGAGCCTTTTCTCCTGAATCTGAAAGAAGGGCCTAATTTTATCGTAGGTAGTCCGATGGAGGGGGGGAAAACCTCCTTTCTAATGAGTTGGATTATATCACTTGCTTATTACACGTCACCGGATCAAATGCAAGCCTATACGATCGATACACGCTATGGAGGCGGAGGACTATCCCGATTACGGCATCTTCCCCATGTTAAGGCTGCTGCCGAAAGCGAGGAAGAAATGGGACCTCTGGTACAACAGGTGCATGATATCGTTCAACAACGGAGCAAGGATGGAGATGATCCTGAACTGCTCCTAGTCATTGATGATGCGGATATGTTAAGCAAGCAACTGAACGATTTTATGATAAAGGATCAGCTTTCCGCCATTGTACGGTTGGGACGTGATCGCAATGTGCATGTCGTGCTGTCGGGTGTGCCATCTGATTTCCCTACCTTTGGTGTGGACTGGTTTAATGATGTCAAGGCAAGTCAAAGCGGTATGCTTTTTGGTACACTGGATTCGAATGATTTATCGTTCTTTCGTATCCCTTATTCGGAAGCAAATGCTGCTGCTGGTGGCCTAAAAGTCCTGCCTCCCGGGCAGGGATACTACGTACGACGCAAATTTACCAGGATAAAAGCGGCGATTCCCTTCTCAGAGCAAATGAGCTGTGAGGATTGGATAACGAAAATTCGCGACCGATGGCATGTTGTAGTTTGAAGGGAGGTGGCTCATAATGTTAACGTTTCAAGCTTCCAAGCAGAAGTTAATAACCCTCAAGGCAAAGGAACTGTTTTTTCTGGCAGGCGTATTGGGTTCTGACAGACTGCTTGGGGTGGAAGATCCGTTTAAGGGCTATCTAGCAGAGGAATTGGCGGAAGAGTGGGAGCAGGTCAAAGCTGCTCTTCTGGAAAAGGGTTATCTAAAGCAGGCAGATAAGGGTAAAGAGCTGGCTATACCTCCTACCGTTTTTTCAAGAGTTGCTATCGCGGGATTATCCAACAGGGCCTGCCGTATACGCTATGTAAGGGGAGGTAAGCAGTTCGAAGGCTATCTCCATTGCACGAATGAGCGTGTGGTGGAGCTTGTAAAATCTGCTGATGAACCCGATGAATATCGTCTGTACGATCTCGGTAATGTGGAAAAGGCTTGCGAAACATTGATTGATAAAATGGGCTGGGTTGATCGGCTTGTACCTGAATCTCCTGCGCTTATGTTTTCCAAGCAGGCTTTTAATAAAATTTACGAGCAATCTGCTGGAGAAAGTATGTCTCAAATCAGCAGTAGGCTGACCGAGGCTAGCGGCGATGAAGAAGGGGCAATGAGACTGGCTCAGTCTTTGAGTTCCCGTGTAGCCGAGGGAGAATTGCAATTACTGGTCTGGAACGGCAGGGAGTGGGAATCACAACGGGCAGCTTTTGTCTTGTGTCCTGCAATGAACTGGATATTTCGGATGAGCTCTGCTGGTAACGGAGATTGGTTGATTGCAGCCATGGCTTCAAGAGATCAGTTTGTAGACTTATTATTGAATTGGTTGAAACAGTCGGCAGTGACTGAAGAAGTGACAGAAGAAGGGTGATGGATATGCGCATTCGAGTTGAACCGGATGTGCTTCGGGGGCTTAGCGGGCAGCTACAGCATGCGGCGGAGCAAATTCAACAGATAACAGCAAGTTTGGAGCAGGCGTTACAATCGCTGGATTGGGATGTATCTGCACGTGAGGCGATCTTGAATCATTGGATGCAAGCCAAGCGGATGTCAGAGCAGGTTCATGCTTACCTCCATACATCAGGTACACAACTGAACCGAAAGGCAGAGCAGTTTCAGTCTGTTGACCACAACTATCAAACGATTCTGCCATTTGCCAGCCAACCATTGGGACGACCCGTCACGATGCTCGATTGGTCGAATCAACAATCACCGTCTATTCTGCCTGGGCAAGCCTCGGAAGGAAGCAGTCTAATTTCTAACCCGCAGTCTGTCGTACATGCCATTGCAGGTGTTCAGTCTTTGGATGCAGACACGCAGCATCAGGATATTCTGAAGCAGGCGTCTTCTAGCAGTCCACAGGATTGGTATTTTACTGATCCGTCTATAGCAAGAGATCAGCCTGTTGCTTAGTTCGGATCGTTCCGGGATGATCAGGAACAGCTTGTAATTCCATATGAATTCGTTATACTATTCCCGGTTTTATAGGACTTATATGGGACTTATTAGGTGGTTGTTTTATTCAGATTGTACTGTTAGATGCTGTTTTATAGTTAAAAAGTGGGATTGTTGCAATTAGGTCCTTTGCCTTTTGTAGGGAATTAAATAGCCATAGTACAATTTGAACCAGCTAAACAAAAACATTTTTTATCATCAAGGAGGACGCAAAAAATGGCAGGACGCATTTTAATTACCCCAGAACAGGTTGATCAGGTAGCTAACCAATTTAAACAAAGTGGTGAGCAAAGTCAGCAGATCGTTTCCAGCTTGACTCAATCCATCTCTGGTATGGAAGGTCAATGGGAAGGTATGACTAAACAACGCTTTTTCCAAGAGTTCCAGGAAGCTAGCAAACAAATGCAAGCTTTCGTAACGACTTTGAATAGCATTAGCCAAGAGTTGACAGCTATCGCTAACAAATTCCGTACAGTTGACCAAGCGAAATAAGTTGTCTTGCCTGATTGGCATGAACTTATCATATATCACTCTACAAAGAAGCAATATGTGAACCCATTCCTCACGGTTTGGCACAGATTGTACAGGAAAAACCGGGCGATCTTCGGATACCCGGTTTTCTTGCCATCCATAGATGTATATAATAAGGTGAGGAAAACTAGCATACTGAACGATATAAGGAGAGGGATGTTTCATGTCTTTTCAACCGAATCCGGGAGACGAATTGATCATAAACGGCACAGCTTATGTGGTTGGACGACATCCCGCTGCACCCGGTTTAGCCTATGCTCAAGCAGGGAGGCAGGGAATCGTATACCAGCTGAATGCCAAAAACGGAGCGCCACATGAGGCAAAAGCCCTCAAAGTGTTTTTTCCGAAGTTCCGCATCCCGGCTATGGTTTATCAATCGGAGCATATGGAAACATACGGGGATATTCCCGGTTTGCAGGTATGCAAGCGTGATGTGCTCACTCCAGAAAGAAACGGAAGTCTGATCGCTGAACAGCCTGATTTGCTGTATGCGGTGCTGATGCCATGGGTTCATGGTATGACATGGTTCGATTGTCTCACAGATCAGCGTCAGCTTGAGGCTTCCGATAGTCTGGCTTTAGCCAGAGCACTGGCAGGGATCGGTTCAGCGATGGAGCAAAAAGGATTGGCGCACTGTGATTTATCGGCGCCCAATGTGATGCTTCCGTTTTTTTCTGAAGTGGAACTGCCTGAAGGCACGTCAGCTGTCGAATTGGTAGACGTGGAGCAAATGTATAGTACCAAAATGGATCGTCCAGATGCACTATTGGCAGGATCGCCAGGGTATGCTGCACATCGTACTGTTCATAGCGGGTTATGGAGTGCGTATGCAGACCGTTTTGCAGGGGCTATCATTATTGGGGAAATGCTAGGCTGGTCTGACCGTGTGGTAGTCGATAAAGCGTGGGGCGAAAGTTATTTTGATCAGCATGAAATGCAGACGCCTTGCGAACGTTATTTTATTTTACGAAAATCGCTTGAAGCCCGTTGGGGCAGCAAGGTGGTAGAGTTGTTCAGCCGTGCTTGGGATAGTCAGGATCTAAGCAGTTGTCCTACCTTTGGCGAATGGCTGGTTGTACTTAATGCGGTTACTGAGCAGGAAATTCCTGTTGAGACTATAGAATCTGGGCCAGCTGTGACAGAAACAATAGAACCGGCTGCGACGGGTGGGCCCTCTAGTGAAACGGTATCCTCTTTGGCTACCCCTGCACCACTCAAGGCTGAACAAGTTGCATTGCTTAATCAGGATGTCCTAGAGCAGGGAGAGCGTGGAGTAACGGACAAGCTGTTTCGACAGGCGCGTGAACTGGAGCAACAAAACAAACCGGCTGCGGCGTTGGAAGTATATCGTTCGCTGTATCATTTTGTAGAGGACGGCAGTCCGTTGCATGTGGAGGTGTCGGCTGCGATTACGGGGCTGGAGGAGCAGCTGAATCCCAAGCTGCCCGAGCAGCCTGAAAAATCGAAAGCCTGGTATCGCTCCAAAATGTTTATCGTGACAGCATCAGCCGCAGTCGTTCTATTGGCAGCTGGAATCCCTACTGTGAGTATTCTTGCAGATCAGTCTAGCCAGCGACAAATAGAGGCTGCTAAGCAAGAAGAGGCGTTGAAGGCTGCAAAAGCAGCCGAGGAAAAGCTGGCTGCTGAGCAGGAAGCCGCTCAAAAATTGCTGACAGATAAACAACAGCAGGAAGCTGAACAGCAGGCCAAACAACAGGCTCTTGCTGCTCAAAAGCAACAGGAAGAGCAGAAGAAACAACAAGCCCTGATCGATCAACAGGTTAAATACGAGGCTTATCTTGCTCAAAAGGAACAAAACAAACAGGCTGCTGCCAAGCTGGCAAAGCAAAAAGCATATGATCAACAGGCAAAGTATGAGAAATACCTAGCCTTGAAAAAAGAGCAGGAAGCTCGTGCTATCAAGGAAGAGGCAGCTCGTAAAGCAGCAGCGGAGGCGGAACAAAAGCGAAAAGACGCTATAAAAGCACGTAACAAGGAGAATGTTCTCCAGCTTATTTCCTTGTATAACAAGGCTTATGCTTCTCAGGAAGGTGGAAGTATGGCGAAGGCAAAGAGCTTTGCCAAACGTTTTAGAGCACTATATGACAGTAATCCTTCTTATTATCGTAGGGTAGGTGAAGTCGGCTATCGGGCTTCCTCTATTTATAACTTTTTAGGAGATACGAATTTTAGACTGCCTAAAATTTGATGTTTCATATGTTTTTATATGGAAGAATGATAGATTAGGAAACAGATATAGATATAAGGTAACTGAGGGGAGCATGTACCAACTATGAATTATACAATACAGGCTTCACAACGTACTCCCGCCCTGATCATTTACCTGATTGACATCAGCGCGTCGATGAACATGCTGATGGAAGGGCGGCGGCGTATTGACGTTGTGTATGAAGCTATATCACTAGCGATTCGACAGATGGTTTTCCGATCGACTAAGGGAAATCGGTTGACTGCGCGGTATCGGATTGCAATTTTGGCTTATAGTGACGACGTGTATGACCTGCTGAATGGTGTCAAGGGAATTGATGAAATTGCAGCTATTGGTTCGTTGCCTGATTTGACACCCAAACGATTCTCAGATTCAGCAAAAGCCTTTTTGCAAGCTGAACGTATTTTGCAGGCGGAATTACCAGGGATGCAGGATTGTCCTGCACCGTTGGTCTGTCATATGACAGATGGTGTTTCTACAGGCGACGATCCAGAACCGATTGCGAAGCGTATTATGAACATGAGTGTGCCAGACGGCAATGTACTGGTGGAAAATATATTTTTATCCGACAGGTTGCTGGAAACGCCTATTCAGGACCCCCGTCGCTGGAAGGGTCTGACGCATAATACGCCGTTGCAGGATGAACATGCTGTGAAATTGCGGAATATGTCTTCTGTACTTCCTGAAAGCTATCGGGAAATGCTGTTTGAGGCAGATTATCAGTTAGGTGAAGGAGCCATCATGATGCTGCCTGGAACCTGTGCGGAACTGGTGTCGATTGGTTTTCAAATGTCAGCCGCGACACCTGTACGGTAAGGTAAGGAGGTTAAAGCATGAATCCACTGCTGTCCCTGCTTCCCACGAGCAAGAAAAAGGGATTGAATGCAAGGCTGACTCAGCAATTTGCTTACATAAGCTCTCAGACAGGCGATCAGCCTTTATCATCTCATCACAGTCGTTTTATGTGTCGTTATGGCTATGGAAGGTCTGCTGAATCTGCCAGTATGGGGGAAAGCGGACAGGATTTTGCCGCTGTACGTATTCATAAATCTGTCTGCTGTTTTGTCTTGTGTGATGGTGTCGGGCTCAGTTACCGAGGAGATTTTGCCGCCCGCTATCTGGGTTCTTCTTTACTGAATTGGTTGGAACAGAGGCAGGATCTGTCTGCTGAGCAATTGAAGAAGTTTCTTGAACGTCTGGCAGGTGCAGCTACAGAGGAGCTGGATCGGCAGCCTCTGGATCATGAATCAGGCTTAATGCGTTCAGTATTGGAAGATAAACGTCGTCAGGGAAGCCAATCCATGTATATTTGCGGTAAAATCGAACTACCGAAACGAGGTACCCGAGGGCGTCTCCGACTTGCCTGGCAAGGGGATTCGCGTTTGCGGTTGTGGAACGGTGCGGAAGAAATCAGCGAGCTGTTCGATCATACCTTCTCTACCGCGGAGCGCTGGTCTACTAGCCGTGGACCGATCGGAGGGAAGCCGCATTGGTACGAAAGAAGCATACCCGCCGATATGCCGATGAGATTACAAGTCTATACGGACGGTTTGTCCGATTTAGATCCTATTCGCGAGCCTGTCCCTGATGAGCAGATACAGGTATTGCTGGATGCATCTCATACCGGAGGACTTGATGATGATGCTGCATTTATTGAACTGCAGTGGTAAATGAATAAGCAAAAGGACGTACGCATCCATATTGATGGTTGTAGGACGTCCTTTTTTGATGAATACACATAAGTCTACGAATAGGTAAGATATTACGGAATGTAATGAGAAGAGAAGAAAAGATGCACGAAGGCATGAAATATTCGATCTTTTCCTGAATTTCGCAAAGGAATAACAAAAAATGCGCAAAAATGGTGATTATAAAGTATACCCTTTTGGGTAATCTTGTGATTATACAGATTATTGAAAGGGAGCGATACATATGAGCTACACATATACAGGAGGCGCGCGCTTTGAAGGCAAAACTGCTCTAATTACGGGGGCTGGTTCTGGCATTGGCAAGGCAACGGCTATTCAAATGGCTAGAGAAGGAGCAAATGTCGCTCTTTTTGACGTAAGTAATGATCGTATTTTGGAGACAGAAAGAGAAATTAATGCCATACATGAAGGGGCAGCCCGGGCTTTTGATGTGGACATTGCCGATCCGGTACGTGTGGAAAAAGCAGTTCTGGAAGCGGTTGAATTGTTTGGCGGGCTGCATATCATTTTTGCCAATGCGGGGATTAACGGGGTTGTTGCACCGATCGAGGAGTTGAGCATTGAGGATTGGCGGCAAACTTTGTCAACGAATCTGGAGGGCACCTTTCTGACGGTGAAGTATACAATACCGCATTTGAAAAAGAACGGTGGCGGCAGCATTATCATTACCAGCTCGATTAATGGAAATCAGCGCTTTACCAGCTTTGGGATGTCCGCCTACAGTACATCAAAGGCAGGTCAAACCGGTTTTGCTAAAATGGCAGCCCTAGAGCTGGCTAAGTTCCGTATTCGTGTCAATGTCATTTATCCAGGGGCCATTTCGACGAATATTGATGAAACTACAGAGAAATCGGAAGGGTTAAAGCGGATCACCATCCCTGTGCAATTTCCCGAAGGAGATCAGCCTTTAGCAGATGGACCGGGACAACCCGAGCAGGTTGCTGATTTGGTGACATTTTTGGCGTCTGACCATTCGCGTCACATCACTGGCGCACAAATTGTGATTGACGGGGCAGAGTCATTATTGTTTTAAAAAATAGAGCATTCTCTGGGATAGAGAGAGGTTTTGTGGTATCTTAAGTGTATTCTTACTTACGGTGCGAATGAGAAGCTCACATAAAAACCCCAGATCCTTCGCACCTCGAAATTTGTCGAAATGCATTTATATTCACTTTTATCGTTAGATGTCAATAATCGATTCAAGCTTTTTAAGCATCGTTTTTTTCGAAAATATATGGAATTAATACCGTTAGGGTATTAGTTCCTTCATTTTCGCTGTCGCACTCTATATGAGTGCGTGGATTGAAATCGTTATAAATTTCGGCGTATACGCGGTGAGACGGGTGTCGCACTCTATATGAGTGCGTGGATTGAAATCAGTATATAGGAAAGCCGAGGGATACGACAATGGGTCGCACTCTATATGAGTGCGTGGATTGAAATAAGATAGTCTGGAGAGCTGACACCTGTACCTTAAGTCGCACTCCATGTGAGTGCGCGAATTAAAATTAACTATATTATTTAACTTTCGTAATAGCTCCCAGCAGATTCTTCATGATTGTAGCCAAGATATATTGATAACCTCAGGAATATCGGTATCGTTTTCTTGAAAATATTATTTCCATATGAATATAAAAATATTTGTTTACATAACGAGAATAAATCTAATATGATTAAGAAGTCGCAGATAGTCTAGTATTTTTAGGCGAAATACAAACCTCTTCACATTAAACAACCATAAGTTCGTAAAATGAATCCTTAGACAGGATGCGAAACCGAGAGCCTTGAATTAAGTAGATAAAAGATGAGGGTGGAGCATATAATGCTGCAAGAATATATGAAGATTATCTAAGGGTTCACTTAACAACGTAATTGTTTGATTTTCTTATTCTGGGCTTCGTCGATATTACCTTATGCATGGTCACACATTTAAAATATTTGTTTGTTCAATGGAGGTAAATAGATGAATTTATTAGGACGTGTCTGAAAACTCATTACTGAGTCAATTTGAAAATAGCGGCTACGTATACAAACGACAAGAATGACTTTG
>NZ_JCAJRU010000093.1:0-17098 GCF_059447605.1 Paenibacillus sp. N119s
GTATCGTCTTTTCATACGAAAAGTTTACCATTATTGATACTCGAATCATAGTTTTATAGTTTGAAGACACGCTCTAGTTTGCTCATTTTATCTATAAATTTATAATCCCCTCTCTCTGATCCGACCCGGCTTTTCAACAGTTCTTTGAATTGTCGGTGCTCCAGTCTACTAGAAAAAACCCGTTTGGGAACCAATATAAACTTATGATCAGGCAACCATATATAAAAAGCAGTCAGCGTATAAATGACTCCCTTTACTTCATCCCAGCTATAACCCGCAGAGTACGTAAAATGGAGGCCTTCCTTTGTATGTAGCTATAATGACCAACAGAAACTGAATGGATGCCATCACATGATATCTTTCAATGTGAGCCTATACTTGTACAGTAATGTTTCTGATTGTTGCATATAGTAACATCCTCTTCCTACCCTTTCAAAACAACACGACTACTAATCCAACCTATTAGACCATCAGAAGTTTCAACACGACACTCCTATTCTTTCATTTACTATTCCCCCCTCTAAAACTAGTAATTTAATCTTTTTTTTGAATATTCATCTAAAATAACTTGAATATGTATTTTATCTATTTAATATATCGGTTCTCAGAAAAAATTGGCAAATAAAAAAATCCACAGGCTTCTCCAGCTAGCGAGTTTACAGTTACCAACTGCTTCTCAGCAGTCTCGAAAAAAAGACTGTAGATTTAGTAGGTACTCCTCGTTCCTAGCTCAAGACCTAGTTATAATCCTCCCAATAGCGATATTTCATTTTATTTTCGCCTTTGGTAACGATGATCATATTCTCTACATGTCCGGTTTCTTTATTCGTTCGGTAGATCATGGTACGAGTTTCTCCCCCACCCGAAGACTGCATCCGCCCCTGCTCCACTGACGCCAGTCCCGCGCGACAAAATAAGACCCATTCCATACCCCGTAACGGTCTAGGCCGTTTTACCCAGAGCGTGCTCTCCGGCTGATTGAGTATGCTTTTGGACCCAGTCATCGTATTTGTCTGTATTTTACTCATAACTTATAACATTTCCTTTTTTATCTATCAGATATCTGTTTTTCTTCCATCTTTACCTGTCAGTTCAGTGACGGTCACCAGGGAGTCTGATGTAACCTTGGAAATTTCTCCGGTATTGTAATCTGTACGAATCACCGAGTCCTCGTATTGCAGCCGCAGGACATTCATCTGGTCGTGGATTTTCTGCATGACCTGCTTGTCGCCGATGGTCTCCGCGTTTTTCAATAGTTCCTCATATTGATGATATTTCTCCGCGTCTGCCTGCTCCCACTCGTCTATATGCTTTGGTGAATTCACGATATCTTCAGCATGATTTCCAGTCTCTTCGCTGCCCGACAGCGCTGCACTGGCGTTCATCGCTGCTGCCAGGGCTGACCAGAAGCCACGTGTGCTCCCACCATCCGCGTTTCTAAATTTCAAAGCAATGCTTTTCAGCTCAATTTCAATGGATTGAACCTTATTTAATATAGAAGAAAGCGTATATTTAGCTGTACGATAGTCATTATAAAAACGGTTTCTCTCCATACCATCCCACTGGTTGTGAAGGCGGTTCATTGTGTTATCCAGACCGTTTAGCTGGTTATACAGTATGCCGTGGGCATTGGCAAATTGGGAGGCCACGTTATCCAGCTGCTCCGGTGTGACTTGGATTTTTGTCATGGTGATCACATCCCATCTATGAAAATAGGAGATAGGTATTACAGTTTACAGTAATCCTTATTTCATATTGTAAGCTATAGAGGTCAGACATTCATGAGGATTTATACGTATTTGTGTATTCAGAAACAGTTCCTTTGATATAATGAATCTGTATAAGTTTATTTCGACAATACATTATTGAAAGTCAGGTGTAAGGACATGTCAGACAAAAAAATTATTTTTTTCGATATCGACGGTACATTACTGGACGATGATAAGAAAATGCCGTTAACCGCCAAAAAAGCTGTCTTTGCTTTGAAAGAGCAAGGCCATGAGGTAGCGATCGCAACAGGACGTGCGCCTTTTATGTTCAAAGATATCCGTGAGCAGCTAGAAATTGATTCCTACGTTAGCTTTAACGGGCAATATGTCGTGCTTCACGGGGAAGTCGTCGCTACCAATCCGCTGAATCGAGAAGCCCTGCAAGCGATGACCGATCTGGCACTCACACATAATCATGCTCTCGTATATATGGACCATATGGACATGAAGGCCAATATTCCTAACGATGAGCTTGTAGAAAAATCGATCCAAACGCTTAAAGCCAAGATTTCAGTCGGATACGATCCGCTTTACTTCCAGGGAAGAGATATTTATCAGACGCTCTTGATGTGTACGGAAGAAGAAGAGCCTTTCTATGAAGCGGTATTCAAGGCATTTGACTTTGTACGCTGGCATCCGAGTTCAGTGGACGTTGTTCCTCACGCTGGCTCCAAGGCCAAGGGCATCCGCGAGATTACATCCAGACTGGGCATTGCCGCTGAGAATCAATACGCTTTTGGTGATGGATTAAACGATGTGGAGATGCTAACCACTATACATAACAGTGTCGCGATGGGGAACGGCTGTGATGAAGCCAAAGCCGCAGCTAAAATGGTCACAAAGCGCGCTGATGAAGACGGTATTTTGTACGGACTGCAAAAACTTGGCTTGTTAAGCTAACAAAATTGCTAACAGACTGGGCATGTTTCAGGAAAAATCATGTCGGTTTAATGACTAAGATATGAGAAAATAGGAGGTTGTCGTTGGTATGGAAACGGAAGGCTTACGCAATGTCGAACAGCTAGCCCTGAAGAAGTACAAAATTTACAAGCAAAGCCTGCTCCGGTATTTGGCGCGTTCCATGCTGGCGAGTATGTTTATCGGATTTGGTGTTATTGTCGCCTTCAAGACGGGCAATTTTTTTTACATGGAGCATTCTCCACTCACTTATCCCATGGCAGCGCTCACGTTCGGGGCAGCCATCATTCTGATCGCGTATGGCGGCGGGGATCTGTTCACTGGCAACACCTTCTATTACACCTATGCTGCGCTCCGTAAGAAGCTGCGCTGGGGGCAGGTACTCCGGCTGTGGGCTGCCAGCTATGGAGGCAATTTGCTGGGGGCGGGTGTGTTTGCACTCCTTATTTACTTGACCGGGCTGTTTGACTCCTCCAGCGTGAACAGCTTTCTGCTGAGCGTGGTTGAGCATAAAATGGAAGCGCCTGCAATGCAGCTGTTTTTCCGCGCTATTTTGTGTAATTGGCTGGTCTGCCTCGCCTTTTTCGTTCCGATGTTTATGAAGGAAAATGGCGCAAAAATGTTCGCCATGATGCTGTTTGTATTCTGCTTTTTCATTTCTGGATATGAGCATAGTGTAGCTAACATGTGTACTTTCGCGATTGCGCTCGTGCTGGATCATCCGGGTACGGTCTCTGTCGCTGGCGTCATCCATAATCTCGTTCCGGTAACGCTTGGGAATCTGGTAGGTGGCGTGCTGCTTATGGGGGTTATGTACTATTCCGTCAACCTCCCGTTTTTGGACGAAGAGGAACACTAAAAAAGAAGCCGTGGAACCTAAGTTCCATGGCTTCTTTGCATTAATTCTGATAATAGCGTATGCAGTGTCTGCAGGTGTTTTTTTGCTGTTTATTCTGCTTGAGCAGGAAAATGAATAAATTCCTCCAACTCCTTGAACAGCTTTTTGGGATTGACGTTGTCAGGTACAACCAGAGTTAGCGGCTCATCCAGCTTGAGCACATACATGCCTAAAATGGATTTGGCATCTGCCATGCCGCTTTTGCCATGAATCCAGATGTCATACGTATAATTGGATACGATTTGATTGATCTTCTCAATATCCTTAACGTTTTTTACCTTGATGGGTGTCATCATTGCACAGCTCTCCCCTGCGTTGAATTGGGGCTTACGAAACAAGCCTTAACATCACTATACCCTATTTATAAAGAACGTTGCACAAACTTATTTTAGAAAATGACATGCGGCGGGGAGCTGACCTTCCAGTAGCTGCCGACCTTTTCAAAATTCACAGTGATTTTCTCGTTTGCCTTCTTGGTTTCTGCCGGATACGGCACGGTCAGCAGGTAGCTGCGCTTCACCGGAGTCATGGTTACCATCTTCGCCGTAGCCCGACTGAACTCCAGCAAATTACCGCCATCTGCGTTCAACTGAGCTAGTCTGCCGTTGACTTCAACGAAAAATTTGCCGACAAATTGCTCACTCGCCTGTTTGGTATAAACCTGCGTCAGATAGTTGATTAATTTGGTCTTCGTGCCGATGTCCTCAGACAAATAGCGGTAACTTTTACCGTTCAACTGGAACGCTTGACCCAATGATTTGCCACCGCTGACGGCATACTGATAACGAGACTGCGCCTCGAGCACAAGCGGAACCGCACTCTCATGGTTCAGCTTGTCCAGCTGGGTTGGATTCACGCTAGTAGCTGTAGCTGCAGCTGGCGCCGAAGTGGACGGCTGCTGCGGCTTGATCGGCTTGGCAGTCGATGGTACAGACGGAGCTTTCGCTGGTGCTGCCGACGCGGATGGGCGCGGTGCTGGTGCAGACGGAGCCGCTGGTGTAGCCGCTGGGACGGAACCAGCGGCTGGGGCTGTTGCTGCTGGAACTGACGGCGCTTGCGCAGGGGCAGGCGTCGCAACAGACGCAGATGCTGCTGGTGCAGGCACCTGAGCCGGTACAGTTGCTGATGGACTAGCAACGTTTGGTTGCGCCGTGTTCGCTGGACTGGTCACCGCGGGTGCAGCAGCGGCGACCTGTGCCGCGCTCAAAAGTGTGGCCGCAACACATAGTGCGGATAGTTTCGTATTTATTTTCATACTCTTATACACCTCCATAATCATATGTCTGCATAAACTGCACACGTTTCTATTATAAGAATTTCGTTTCCCGATTAGGTTGCTAAATTGTTTCTTTTTGCCTTTTTTTGTTCATTCTGCACGAAGTTTGTCCGTATTTGCCGGGAGCGTAGGTTCTGACTGCTTTCCTTGCTTAACCTCGCTCTCTTTCAAGGATCGTGACAGTTGCTTCACAGAACGGTCCAGCTGCTCCAATCTACGATTAAGGGTGACGAGGATGTATTTTAACAGGATCAGACTTAATGCTGCAGGGAATCCGACATTAGTCACGAGCTCAATCATGCCTTCAATCGTTAAAGAACTCACAGATTCCGCCTCCTTTTTCATGCATATATCACTCAATAAGAACTAATGTTCCCGTTTATACGAAAATCATACGTTCTCGATGTACCCATAACAAAAAAAGCCCCATTAGTCTGGAGCTCTTTCTAATGATGTTCGTAACTTGCATTCACCTTACTACTGAGCTGCACATCAAGGAGTGTATATGTTCGGCTGCTGCGGCTTGGACATCCCTTCTCCCAAGTAAAATCCAGTATGCGGCGGCTGATTATAGGCTACGTTTTGCCAGGCCACACTCAGACGATACACCGGATCATGCATAAGTGTGTGGAATCGGTATTCAGACTCATAGGGTGTTGTGTAGATGCGCAGCGCCGAATTATCACTTTTGCGCCAAATGACTTCCTCCCGCCAGTCACCGAATAGATCCGCCTGCAATGACGGCGTTCCTTTCGTTCCGTTATTGGAACTCGTCCCTGTAGCCGTAAGCAAGTTGGAGGTCGTCGAGTTCGTATAGTTCCACTTGTCTATTTTACCGGCGCTTGATGAGGTATGATCCAGCAGTTCACGGAGGAGATCCCCATCCCACCAGATCCCAAAATTAATGGAAGACGGCATCGTGTTGGTAATGAGCTCCCCCTTGGCTGAACGTAACCCAATGCCTGGTGCCCATTGCTCATTCCCCTTCGTTCGCGGATCAATGTCTGCCGACATGCCACGTCCGGTATCCTTGCCTGTTTTTACACCCCATAAAATGTTGCCGTTACGCGGATCGTACATAGCGGCTCCGTAGGTGGCATTTTTGTCCTCGTTCACCTTGAACACTTCATATCCTGAGCGGTCCGGGTCCAAATCCCCGACATGAAGCGCATCTCCATGTCCCATCCCCGTGTTAGTCAGTTTCGCTCCATTATCGTCTACCACCAGTGAGCCATATACGATTTCATCCTTAGCATCCCCATCTACATCTGCCACGCTCAAACTGTGGTTCCCCTGTCCAGCCGTCCCGGCATTGGTGGAGTTGTTGCTGTCAAAAGTCCAGCGGCGGCTTAGATTGCCGTTCCGCCAATCATATGCGACCAAAACAGTGCGGGTATAGTAACCACGCGCCATCACTATACTGGGACTCACACCATCCAGATAAGAAACCCCGGCCAGAAAACGATCCACACGGTTACCATAGTTGTCTCCCCAACTGGATACCGTCCCGCGCGGAGGCACATAGTCAATCGTACTGAGTGCCTTGCCTGTATCACCTGAGAATACGGTCAGAAACTCGGGACCTTTCAAAATGTACCCGCTCGTGTTGCGATGATCAGCCGAAGCATCGCCAATTTTTACACCTATACCATCTACCGTGCCATCTGCTGTCTTACATACGACCTCTGCTTTACCATCTCCATCAAAATCATAGACGAGAAACTGCGTATAGTGAGCTCCAGCCCGAATGTTCCGTCCCAGGTCGATTCGCCATTTGCGTGTTCCATCCAGCTCATATCCATCCAAAAATACATTTCCCGTATAACCGGATTGCGAATTATCCTTAGCATTGGAAGGGTCCCATTTCAGCACAATCTCATACTCGCCATCCCCATCGAGATCCCCTACGCTGGCATCATTGGCATTGTACGTGTAGTTCACATGATCCGGGGTTGTTCCTCCTGCAGGCTGCTGGATGGGAACGTCCAGATAGTTGTTGTTCCATAACTTTACCGCTGGAGAAGCGGCCTGCTCTGCTCCATTAACCACCGCACGAACGGTATACGTAGATGATGTCGTACCTGCCTTGTCCAGAAAGTTGGTTCTCGATGTAATCGGCGTATCGTTGACCTTGCTTGTCCCTCTGTACAAATTGAAGCCAACCGAATCCGCTTCCGTACCCAGCAAGCGCCAGCTCACCAGTACACCTTCTGGTACCTTCACTGCGACAGTTCCCCTGTTCAGCTTCTCCATTTGTCTCGCAGAGGCAGCTGTAACTGGGCTATCCATCGGAGTGACCACCCCACACAGCATGACACCAAGACAGAGCAACACAGTATGCCGAAATCTTTTGTTCATCTGATCATTAGCTCCTTTCATAGTTTGTATTTTTAATAAATTTATTTTATCTGACTGATAAGTTATTGTTGTTTAAATCTTATGATAGCGCTTACATGAATGTAAAGGGACGAAGCCGTCCTTTTTGTTCAAAAATCCGTGCTAATGCTTTAAAAATCAGAGGTCCATGAATAATCGTTCTTCGTCAGCTATGCTTTGGATATCCTCCGAGCTAATACTGATATACTGGTAACCTCCTGCCTGTTGTTTTTTCAATGCCAGTTCCTTCATAAAACGTGGGCTTCCCTCTCCAGCATCCTCATCGTACACAAGCAATAAACCATCTGTTTTGCGGAAAAGGAGTTCATCTCGTGCCTTGAGTTGCCAGATTCCCTGATAGGGCTGGCGGCTGACCACTCCCACGTAATCAACTCCGGCGCAAATCTGCTGAAAGTATTCCTTTTTATCCTCCTTCCACTTTTCCTCCATATTTTGATAAGCCATCATAATAGAGCATTTTAGGTGAGGATATTGCTGTTTTAATGCAACGACGACCTCGCAAGCCCACAAGTCCACCCCGTATTGGCCAGGGGTAATCACCCATTCCAGCCCATCTTCGATCAGGGGAATCAGCCTGCCTGCAATCGCCTTTTTAATGTATGGAATGCCTTCATGCTTTTGACTGAAAATATTCAGCTCATGGGCACGGTAGCCTGAAACGAGCAAGTTTTTCATCATCTCATCGTCCTTCTGAAATTATCATAAAGCTTATTGTACCATTTCAGAGCAGGTCGCTAAACACTTCATTTTTTGGATGAACAAATCAAATATAGTACAAAAAAACGAACCTCTGCCCTATAGGCTAAACAAGGTTCGTTATTTGGGATACTGGGTGTTCATTCACAACTACTTTATGGTGCTTAATGAATTCCTACTAACATCGGTGACTCACTCCTCGACCGAGTTTACACGCCGATCTTGGATTCTAATATTGCTGCTAAACATGCCGGCATCACTACTTAGTTTGAATGACGGGTAACTAGGATCTGCCTCAAGACGCATTCTGCTGTCGAACTGCTGTTCCTGTTGACGATCAATCCAAAAAGAATACGAATTGGACTGAACTGCTATATCGGTTGCATTCGGCGCATCAATCACCAAGATGACAAGTACGCCGTTGCATCCACAATCTTCTGTATCATAAAACAACTTGAACATACCCGGCCGTCCTGAAAGGACCGATGCTAGCCTTTCAACCGACAAGGAATCCAACTCTAAATGTATACTCATGAGATAAATCCTCTCCTTTGTAATCGAAACATTCGGATATATTGGGAACTAACAACTCCAAAAATCTAAATATAAATTATATTTTCATTATAATCATTTAAAATCTTTAAGTAAAAGGAGAACATTAATTATGCATTCACAAATAAGAACATTTATTTCTTAATTTGTTGTGTATTTATCAAGTTTAAACCATTGTTGAAATTCAATCTGGCTCATTTTTTTAACAGTTTTCACTTTTTTACTGTCCATTGAGTATCTGTATAACTTCTTTTGGTCAGATGGATACTCACTTATATAGTCTATATTTTTTCCACTTTTATGCCATAAAATCAGACTTGTGCTAATGTAATTCGTTTCCCTAGGAAGATATATAAAAGCATCCTTGTTTGTATTATAAATGGCTATAGAGCTGCTTGATGTATCACCATACGAAAAAGCAATTTGATCTTCTTTCGGTGACCAGTTATAAGCAGTGATGGATTCTATATTTCTTTTGCCTTTAGCCTTTAAAAGATCATTTACAATGATAGATTTTCCGGTTGCAAGATTGATCAGTAACAACGTATTTCCCGCGCTGCGCTCTGCTTGTATAGCCAACCATGTATTAGAAGGAGATACTGCTACGCTAGATATATCACGCAGTTTATCATTATACCCATTTGTTTTAAGGGTGTAATTTTTATCTCCTTTTTTAATGGTTATGGATGTAATGACACGTTTCTCAGAACTTGGTACATTTTCTCGCTCAATTTTTTTTGCCACTAACGTAATGTTTTTTTCCGTCCAAGTTAATTGATTGGGGGTTTCGCTCTTTTTAAACTTCGTTATAGACTGATACACAGATGGATTTACAGCATGAACCGAACTTTGAACATAGGTATTAGGATGCAATGTACGATTAGCGTTGACGATAGAAAAGCCACTTACACTTCCCACCAGCACTATACCTGACAGGAAAGCAATAGCGTATTTTAATGTTAGACTTTTCATTTTAATTGCTCCTTTGTAAAAGGTTTATTGTTCTTAGGATTCATTATAGAAAGAGAAAACGGTATACCTTCTATTTTGAAAAGGATAAAGATAATGTATGGACAATTGTTTCCATTGACTGATTAATCATTCGAATCGAAGAGAAGACGTACTGATAAAATCAGAACGTCTTCTCTCCTTTAAAATTTATTTGAACAAGTTCTGCAGCAAGAAGGATACATTTTGTCAAGAGGGTCCACTTGTACAGGGAAAATAAAGTATTAGACTGGCACCTAACTTTGAAAAGCTTTTATATACCAAGCATCCATAGTAGAGTGTTCAGAACCTGGTAGAGGTTCATGTAAAAGTGTAAATCCAAACTTTTCATATAATAAACATGCAGTTTTTAATTCATGCATTGTTTCTAAATAGCACTTTTCATAATGTTTAGAGGCAAAAGACAAAGCTGTTTCCATAAGTTTCTTGGAAACCCCTAAACCTTGAGCTTTTGGACTTAAGTATAGCTTTTGTAATTCGCAAACTTTATCATGTTCGTTAAATGGTGCTATGCCAATTCCACCAACAACTTCTCCTTCCATTTCCACTACCCAATAGTTCGCATGTTTTAAATTATTATAATATTGGTGTAGGTCATTAAGTTGAGGGTCAAAATAAGCTGTTCCAGGGATCGCTAATCCAAGTGCTTCTAATGAATCTTGTATAATTTCTTTTACTTTTACATTGTCTTCTTTTTTCATTTCTCGAATAATCATATACGATCTCCTTCAATTAAATCTCAAAATCGAGAGCATACTGCCGGTAGTCCTTTCGGTCTGTGGTTCGGTATTTCAGTTCGTGATTCGCCGGACAAATGAACATATTTCGCTCGGCGTCAATAACCCGCATCAAGTGCTACGGCTTCGACCTTAAATTAAAAAAACCTAACTCCCACCTGTTGTCTTACGTTTTTTGATGGAACACCAGAAATGAACGCCTATCTTGTTGGTTCGGAATCAACCATTTCCCGTGAAGTAGAGGCGAGTGGGACAGCACCTAGTTCTCCCCCGACTATCATCATCTTAAAACACCTATTAAAATAGGCCAATCAAATTTGGGGTTGACCTAATAATACGTAATCATACTTGAGAGAAAACCGCCTTTTGCTCATATCGAATCATTTTTAATAAGAAGCTCGCCTAGCCGCTGTTGCAACTGATGGGCATAGAACGATAGTTCTGCTTCAGCGGCCAAATCCCGCAACAATGCCTGGATCAAAAACGCTCTAGGCACCTCATTTTCCAACTCTTCCTCAAGCAACACGGTCACTTGCTGCAGTTCCTTCTTTCTGGCATTCGGGATATACAAATCAGGAATAATCGACAAGATCGCTTGAAACAAAACGGAAATCCTCGCTGAGCTTGTCGGGACAAGTGACTCTAAATCCACTTCTTCATACTCTTTCATGAACTCATAGGTTAGCAGAGGCTGTGGTGTACATTTACTCAAACCTTGCACCAAATCATCCATACGTTCCGCGATAAATCCTGCTAGTTTTTCGACGGTGATTGGTTTGTAGGCGAATAGCAGATGAAAAGTATACTCCCGGATCATGCCGCTAAACATGGCAGTTACGTCCCATTTCCAATCCAATATGGCAGAGCCGTATTGGCGCATCAGCAGGTTTTGGTAATAGCTGAACATCTGAATCTGAATCTGATGAATGAGGGTAGAGATGTTGTCGTTGCTCGCCGAGGGAAATTCATTGTAATCTCGGGAAATATAGTAGCCGTGACGGCCAAAGAATTGGAACAAACCCATAATTTCGGCCAGATACGTTTCCCGGCGCGGTAATGCCATTTTCCGAATTCGCTCCACCTCATCCATCATATACTGCTGGCGTTGCTTCAATATACTGACGAACAACTCTTCCTTGGACTCAAAAAATTTGTACAAGGAACCTTTGGCGATACTGCAATCGTCGGCGATATCCTGAATTGAGGTCGCTCTATAGCCTTTCTCCATAAAAAGGCGGACAGCAGATTGGACGATTTTTTCCTTTATTAAACTCATGCTTATGTCTCCTTATCACTCGTTACGGACAGATGTGATTTTTATCAAAGTTCCTTGATCAAGTATAGCCAATATCCAGCGAGCAAAAAAGAAGGCGTCGTGCCAAAATGAGGCGTCCGATCCACTCCATAGTTCTCAGTAAAAGCGTTCTCCCTTACATTAAAGCGATACATAGCATACAAATATGGAGTAAGGCCAGCACATAAATAAGCCTCACAACAGTGACAAGCCAATTTCGGATTATGAGCAACACGGTCATCAAGGCTGGAAAACCAAAAAGACCGCCCCATCGACTGACGAACCTGTCGGCTTGTCCATTCATGAAATGAACAGGGATCTCCAGAGGAGCAGACCAGACCACTATCATGGCAGCAAGCCACGCAAGCACCGTGACAAAAACGGGAGTTTTAGGATGAAAGAGAATCTTAATCAAAGCATTGCCTCCTTTTTTATCTTATTTGGGAATAGTGAGCCAGAAAGTCCAGTGCCAGTCTACGAATTCCACCAACCAGCCGGATAGTACCATACTTAGCGCGGGAGCGAGAAGCATTGGAATCCCAAGTAAACTGATGATCGCCCCACGCTTATCAGGTGACGCAAGGCGGTATAGCATGGTCATTCCAATCGGGGAAACCATATCTCCCCCTAAACCTTGAATGATCCGAAAAAAAATCAGTTGTCCGGAATTTTGCGCGAATGCAGATAATGTGGAACCTAGCATGAAAAATCCAATAGAACAAAGAAACACCTTCTTAGCACCGCATTTGTCCGAGAGCCATCCTGCCAACGGAATGACCGCAGAAAGTGCTAGTGTATAGGCGTTTACCGACCACTGGGTGGTCTTGAGCGAAACTCCAAATTCCCGCACCCAGGTCGCGAGGGCCAAGTTAAGAGCTGTGCTGTTTAAAATCACCATAAACGTCCCTATGACGATCGCAAGCGTTGGTGAAAAATATGGACGGAATACAAATGAGTCTTCCTTAGAAGATTCGTCAATAACTGCATGATGAGACATATACAAATAACCTGCTTTCTCTAGAAATGAACGAAGGTTGAGGACTGAGCCTGCTTCAAACTAGCTCGTCAAGGCTCTTTTTGACCAATTAGTTTTATGAGAAACTTTAAGGTTTTCAACTCATCATATCCTTGAGAGCCAGGTGTGTCAATCCTCGATATAAACAGATTTATTCGAATTATGAACTATTAGTCCTTTACAAAACCAGATAGTCAAAATAAGATAAATGTCGGGGTTCGAAACATAAAGCATTGATATAGTCATGAAAAAACAGGGATTTTTAAATGAACGGAAGGAAAAGAATATGCAAAAAAACAATCATGAGCACACCGCTGCACTCTATTTTGATGGCTTGACCAACTTCAGGGATTTCGGAGGCTATGCCACCACGGATGGGAAGAGAGTAAGAAAGGGATTCCTGTTTCGCTCCGACGAATTGTCAAAGTTATCAAGAACCGACATGGCACGAATGGATCAAATCGGCTTCAAGCTGATTTGCGACTTGAGAACGGAAACGGAGCAGAAATCGAACAAGAGCCGCATGCTGAACCAGGGAGTCGAAGTACAGAATTTGACCATGCAGGATAAAAGCCAGGAGTTTACCCGTCTCGAATTTATAAGGTATCTAATTAGACATGGCAAAGATATCGATTTTGAGCAAACGATGAAAGACATGTATCATCATATGGGGACTGGCTCTAAGTCTACGTTACAGAAACTTTTCACTCTGTTGTCCGAAAAAGAGAAGTTTCCTGTCCTGATTCATTGCACTGGGGGCAAGGATCGAACTGGATTCATCGTGGCGATTATTCAGCTGTTTCTGGGAATTCCCTACGAAAGCGTGCTTGAGGACTACTTGCATTCCAATATATGCATCGGGCCACGTATGAAAAAAGCCGAGAAACTGATCCGACTGATGAGCTTTTACCGAGTGCCTGCAGAGCGGATCAGACCCATGCTGGAGGTGAAGCGCGATTATCTGGAGGACGTGCTAGAGGGAATTATGAGCCGGCATACAAACATTGAGGGATACTTAAAAAACGAATGCGGCGTTTCGCAGCAGCACCTGGAACGCTTCAAAGAAGTCGTTTTAGAGTAACGAGATGGACTAACTTAATTGAAGATATTTGGGATCATTCTGCTGAATAAGGCGGGGCATTAGATTTCCGAAGAAAATAAAATTTAGACTGACTCCAACAAAAAAACGAGCGGCAGCCTTGAACTATAAATAAAGTCCGAGACTACCGCTGTCTTATTAATGTCGTCTTATGTTTATTACATGATTTTATACATATGGTTCAACAATTCAACTATCGTTTCTTTCGGATAAAGGAATTGCATCCGAGCCATTTCAATAGTTCGGTAAATATAGGAGGCAATCTCTTCAATTTTGTCCTTTTCGATATGAACTTGCTCTAGTTTGACCGGAGCACCGATACTAACAAACCAGTTGGTTGACGCCTCGATGCCTGCTTCCGCTGTTGCAAGTCGAATACATTTCGTGCAAATTGTTCATATCTTGTTGGATTCATGGGTAGATGCCAATTCATCCATGCCGGATAAACGACTGCGAGACCAGCACCATGGGGAACATCATACAAAGCTGAAAGAGAATGCTCAATTAAATGGGTGTCATAGCGATTTCCCCCCACCCCGGCGAACATATCCTGAATGCAGAACAATTTGTCTGAATGACTGATAGGTCAAATCCGTAATTGGCACAGGTTCATCGTAGATTTGCCTATGTATCGCAGCAACCCCCCCTAAGAATCATCTTCTGATCTTGAGGCCCCCATGTAGACAATTAGACACTCTCTCTTATCTTTGGCATCTAATGCCAACATAATCTATAACAAAGAACAGGCAATAGACGCTAAATTTCCTGCGTTTTGACGGTACGACTGCCTATACAATCCCTTTCCTACATCCATATCATAGAAAATACCTTATGTGTGAAGGGGGAGAAAATTTGGCAATCATACGCCAAGGATCTTGTATCGGGGTATTGTATCGACCGACCGCGGACGGCTGTATAGCATCGCAATGTCAAACGTACTCAGGCGGGTGTCACTGTGTCCATAATGGCAGGTTGGTGGGAGCAGTAAAGAAACTGGGTAATACACTGATCCACATTTCCAGAACGTTAGATACGACGAATTTGAAATCACTGGATGGGATTTTGCTACGGCACTGGAACATTCGTAACAGTAAAGACAAAAACTCGATCTTTCTTGAAAATTTATTTATTCCTATATCCCGATTGGAAGCAGTACAAATAACACCTTTCAGAAATCTTGATCGTCCTGTGCCTAAGCCGGGCAACCCGTGTTCTCAACCGGCACCTGGCACGGTACGCAAACCAAACATCATTTATCCGGGGGATTGTATGGGCATCCGTTTTCAGAAAATCAACCATTTATGGGATATCAAGAATGGCAAGTTTCTCTTTTGGCAAAAGTCCGGAATTCCTCATTGCCAATGGAATACGAAACTGCAAAATAAACCAGACAGGGTGTGGTACGCTCACTGGATTGTCAGAAAAATGAGTCCTCACTTTCAATCCGTTGCCTCAGATCGTGGATCTGCATCAGCCGGGAAGGAAACAAATATCACTCTCCACCCAATCACCGGCTTCAACCCCAAGGAGGGGACGACTGTAATAATTACAAGGTTGAATCATACCTCGATAAAACGAATATTGACCTATCATTGACCACCATTTGTGCAATTTGTTGTGGCTTTAAAAACAACCGCAGAGCAGTTGACTAAAATCAATGACAATTGTGAGGGATTACATTGGTAGACAGACACATCGAGACACTAACTGACATTTCGCTAAAGGTTTTAAATAAGAGGCTTGCGAATCAGAAGAACCCGAACTTTCAATTTGTTTTTTTGGGTGACACGTGGTTTGATTGGGGAAACGCCATCGTGCAGTCATTCACGAAAGCCAAGCAGGATGCGATAAGAAGATACCAGATTTTTTTATCGTGCTTGGACAAAGCGAGCAAGCAAAAGCCAAAACCCCTGTTTATCTTATATGGCGGAGATGGCGTATTTTCAGGATCTGCAGAACAGCTTATGTTCTTTAAAAATGCAGTGGAAAAATTCGTAAGAAAAACGAACATCGCCTTCTTTATGGTGCCCGGGAATCATGAAAGAAATGGTGTCAATGGATCATTGGTTAATTACCAAAATATCATCGGTCCAAGAAAAGGCAACAAGACTGTACAGGAAAATGGACTGAACTATATCATTAACACCCCGAAATTACGGATGGTTATGCTAAATGATGTTGGACCAGTCGCGAAACCGACCAGGTATGGAATTACCAATAGCGCCTTAGCTACCTTCAACAAGGGGATAAACACAAAAAAAGACGTGGTCGTGGTGATGCATGTTCCGCCAAAAGCAGGGTCGTTCAAAAGTTTCCCTAGCAGTGAAGCATTTCCAGTCACAACGCCGAATGATAAAGCATTTATAGCCAATCTAAGCAAATCAAAAAGTGTAAAGCTTATCTTGGTAAGCCATATTCATGACATTCTCTTAAAAGGAACAATTGCAGGAAAAACCGCTGTTTTAAACGGAAATGGCGGTGCGGGTACTGATACCCGCCCAACACTAAATCCGGTAATTTCCTCTTTTACCTTTATCAATAAGAATAAGTCTATTAGATTTGATGGGCAGCGATCCGTAACAGTAAACACAAAAATAAGGCCGCGAAAGGTATTTATTTTGACCAAGGACGGAATCATCAGCGTTCCCATCGTGTAATGAACGCAAGCTTTTTTTACAAGAAAGGAGTACCCCTATCTGGATGGCTATAAGCTATTCGGACATCCTAATTCACTTATTATCCGATCAATCACACCACAAAAAAATGCCTGGCATGAATTAAGCAGACATTTCATTCTCATGTAACCGTGATGCTTGCGCATCATGGTTACCCCGCCAAAGGCCGACGGCGAGGATTCATATCGAATTGGCATCTTTCTTACATACCTCATATCTGCTTTCTCATCACCCGTCAGCGTCTATTCCATATCCCCCGCACTTTTGAATCAGCTCCAGACTCGTCTTTCTTCATCAATTAAAGTGTATGCCTGCCCACATATTGGTAAGTACCCTTCGGGTAAACAAGCCACTCATCCTGTTGATTGAAAACAGGCGATCCGCATGTTATACCTTGTTTACGCACAAATGTCCCTCCTTGAGGAAACAATTGACCCTGCGAATGAGGCTCTCCAAGCACATCTACCTCAATTCCAGAATATTTTAATACATATGCAACCGTATTAAACTCGCTTGGGTTATAGAAATGACCCTCTTGATTAAAATAGGCAACATTTGTCACACCCATGAAATCGTAAAAGTTGCTGTTTATGATCAGATACGGTATTAATGGATTAACCGGATATAGTGCTATGCTGGACACGTTCATGCGATTCGTGTTTTTCATGAATTGGTGAACCTCCAGCTCATATTCTTCTATTTTATGAGAGAAGCCACATTCTCGGTTATAAAACAATTGCAGCACGATGCGACCGTCTCCGTCT
>NZ_JCAJRU010000094.1:0-17003 GCF_059447605.1 Paenibacillus sp. N119s
TCGCCTGAATGCCGGCCTGTGCGTCTTCTATGCCGATACAGTCGGCAGGTCGAACGCCCAGATTCGCAGCTCCGGCGAGGAAAATTTCCGGGTCAGGCTTTCCATTCCGAATGGCTGTGACATCCACCACACTATCAAAATAGTGTGCCAGCTCCAGCCGATCCAGTATAAACGCTGCGTTTTTGCTCGCAGAGGCCAGCGCGATGCCAATTTTTGCTTCACGAAGCTCCTTCAGAAGTGCCTGAATGCCCGGCAGGACATCTGCGGGAGTTAAAGCCGAGATGAGCCGCTGATACTCGGTGTTCTTTCGTACGGCCAGGTCTTGCTTGCCTTCTTCTGAAAACGTATTGGACAGGTTACCACGTGCCAGAATTTTGTCGAGCGATTCCGTACGGCTGATTCCCTTTAACTGTTCATTAAATTCCCGATCAAAAGGGATGCTGAGCGCTTCCGCCAAGCTGCCCCATGCCTGAAAATGGTATTCAGCGGTGTCTGTAATGACTCCGTCCAAGTCGAAAATGACTGCCTTCATTTGCTTACCTCCCTGGTTGGTTCATTTATGAAGCACTGCTCGCCATTAACGGCTGCCCGCTGGTAATGTGCGTCGGCTGTCCATACAATTCCAGTGTCAGCGGTTCTCCGTCCAGCAGGGTAATGACTACTTCACTCTCCTGTACGAGAATACTTAGCAAGCGGCCGCGATAATTGATTTTAAACGTATATTTGTTCCAGTCCTTCGGCAGAAAAGGGGAAAAGCTGAGTGTTTCATTATAGGTTCTCATCCCGGCAAATCCCTGTACAATCGCCAGCCAGCTTCCTGTCATGGAAGTGATATGAAGTCCGTCTTCGGTGTCATTATTATAGTTATCCAGATCCAGACGAGCCGTCCGTTTATACATTTCGACTGCCTTATCCTCCATTTTGAGTTCAGCGGCCAGTACGGCATGAATCGAAGGAGACAGACTGGATTCATGAACGGTCATTGGCTCGTAAAATGCAAAATTGCGTGCTTTTTCCTCCAGCGTGAACTGGTCTCCAAAGAAATAGAGCCCTTGCAGTACATCCGCTTGCTTAATAAAGCAGGAACGCAGGATTTTATCCCATGACCATTTCTGATTAAGTGGCAGATTGCTAGGATGCAAAGCGGATACAGGCTGCAAATCCTTATCCATAAAGGTATCGTGCTGTACGAAGACGCCCCGCTCTTCATCATAAGGATAGTACATGTTGTTGATGATATCTTGCCAATGTGCACGTTCATCGGCTGTAACTGCCAGGCGCTGCGATTTCTCAGTCGAGATTTGAGGCAGGACCGACAACGTATATTTTAGAACCCATGCAGCCAGCGTATTGGTATACCAGTTGTTATTAACGTTATTTTCGTATTCATTTGGCCCGGTAACCCCGTGGATCATATACTGCTGACGGCTCTTGGAGAAATGAACCCGATCGGCCCAGAAACGGCTAATTTCGACCAGTACGTCGATTCCGTAGTCATGCAGATAGGTCAAGTCCCCCGTATAATTGGTGTAATTGTAAATGGCATAGGCAATTGCACCGTTACGATGGATTTCTTCGAAGGTAATTTCCCATTCGTTATGGCATTCCACACCTGTAAAAGTGACCATAGGATACAGTGCCCCGCGAAGCCCTTGCTGGGCTGCGTTATGCTTGGCACCCTCCAGATGTTGATGACGGTACAGCAACAGATTTCGCGTTACCTCCGGATCGGCAAGCGCCAGATACATAGGTACGGCATATGCCTCTGTATCCCAATAGGTGGCACCGCCATATTTTTCGCCCGTAAAGCCCTTCGGTCCGATATTCAGACGGGCATCTTCACCGTAGTACGTAGAGAACAGCTGGAAAATGTTAAAGCGTATTCCCTGTTGCGCCTCCGTATCCCCCTCAATTTCAACATCTGCCTTGTCCCAGCGTCTGGCCCAAGCGTCGATATGCTCTTGCTTAAGAGAGGTGTAGCCTTTGTTCACAGCTTCTACAGCGATGCGTTCACCTTGCGGAATCAATGCATCCTTTTCCATATCGCGTGAAGTGGTGACGGCTACAATTTTTTGCAGTTGGATACGGTCACCTGGTAAGACGTTGTATAGATAGTGGCGTGCAGCATACAAAAAGCCCTCTTCCGTCGTCTGCTCATCTTGTCCCTCGGTGACAATACCCATGGTAGCGTTTACGGTAAAGCGCGGAATACCGAAGGGATTATCTATCGTTGTTGCGGACAGGCTGATGAACTGCTCTTGAACCTCACGGGCTTCTTCCAGCCAAAATACCTCGTCATAGTTGGTGTCCTCATTTTTCGTATTGCCATCCAAATAAGGAACAAGCTCAATGCTTAAAGGCTGATCGCTTATATTTTCGACCTGATAATCAATCAGGCATAATTCACGTGTAGTAACGCTCAGAAAACGCTCTGTAGTGATACGAACCTGGTCGTTCACAGTACAAGCGCGCCGCAGGATTCCCTGCTTCATGTCCAGCTCTTGCACAAAATCACTGATGTGTGCCGTAAATAAGTCCACTTCCTCTTGGTTTACAATCAGACGGATGCCGATGAAATTCATGGCATTGATGACCTTGCCGAAATATTCAGGGTAGCCGTTCTTCCACCAGCCTACCTTGGTTTTGTCAGGAAACCATATTCCGGAGATATACGTCCCCTGATGATGATCACCTGAATAAGCTTCTTCAAAATTGCCGCGCATGCCCATATAGCCGTTGCCTATGGACGTTAAGCTTTCCTGTAATCGCATGTGTGTGCTATGTAGAGTGTGTGTTGTCAGCTTCCAACTATCTACGTCAAATAATCGGTTGTAAACCATGATTGCGTACCCCTCTCGGAAAATGAGATCGTTGTTTGAACGGAACCAATATATGAGCGAGTTCAGTATATAGTGCAACCGTTTGCCCTGTCAACGCAAAAAAACTGATTTTATGGATATCCACAAAATCAGTTCTTGTTGGTTTCTTAGAGATTCATAGTGTTTGGCTTGATTTGCGCTCTACAATTCGGTGGGGGACAATGATGTGCTTGGTCAATTCTTTCGGGTCTTCAATTTTTTCGATCAGACTTTTGGCAGCCTGATAACCAAGGCTGAAGATATCAATATCCACGGAAGTAAGAGGGGGATTCATCAGCTCAGCCAGCATCAGGTTATTAAAGCTCACCATGGACAGCTGCTCTGGCATGGATACGCCTAACTGAGCAAGCATTTTCTGTACGGCCATGGCTACAAGGTCGTCGCTAACGATCATCGCCGTAGGCGGCGGGGTAGCCTGCAATAGCGTGCGCATATCCCCCAGATTAAAAGGCTCCCTGACCACGTATTCCTCCGATAGAGGCAAGCCCGCCTCTCGTAGCGCATCTTGGTAGCCTCGAAGTCTTTCGAGATTCACGACGTGTTCCTGGTCACCGCCAACATAAGCAATGCGCTCATGATTCAGCCCCGTCAAATACGTGACCACATCCTTGGCAGCCTGGTAGTTATCGTTATCTACATGGGTGGTTTCACTGACAAACTGCTGAGGCTTGCCGATGACGGTATAGGGGATTTTTTCTTTATGAAGATACTCCACGATGCTGTCCTTTTGCTTGGAGTACAGGACAATGTAGCCGTCAACGCGCCCGGTTCGGGTCATCAGCTTTACGCGGGATAGCAATTCATCACTCGTTTTGCCTGTGACAATTGACAGTGTATAGTTGTGCTCGTTTACCCATTCGCTGATCCCGCGCAGGCTTTCTGGAAAGAAAGGATTCTGAAAGATCGCCACGTCCGATTCAGGCATAATAATGCCTATCGACTGTGTGACACGGTTAGCCAGGCTCTGAGCGGAATAGTTAGGTTCATAGCCAAGCGCCTTCATTTCTTTGCGGACGCGTGCCTTGGTGGCTTCGCTGATTTTGGGGCTGTCTTGAATGACACGGGATACGGTGGAAGTAGCAACTTTAGCACGTTTTGCGACATCTTTGATGGTTACTGCCATCGTCTTCGTCTCCTTTTGCTATCTCAAGCAGAAAATATTATGTTCTATCATACGATATTGCTCCAATTTCAACAAATTAGCGTCTTTTTCGAGTATTTCTGTCATCATTAACCAAGATATTTATAACTAGGGTATTGCCAATAGAAAGCGATATCATTATAATAATCGTGCAACCGATTGCATAATTTTTTTATTGAGCACTACCCATGCTATACATACTATAAGGGATGGAGACTGAACGAGCATGAAAAAACTTCTATCATTTGATTTTTGGCAAAAGCTTGGGAAGGCACTTCTTGTGGTTGTTGCTGTCATGCCAGCAGCCGGGATTATGATTTCACTGGGTAAAGTAGTGGCGATGTTGGCTGGCGATATTCATTTCTGGGTGACTGTCGGCGGGGTCATGGAGAATCTAGGTTGGGGAATTATCAACAATCTACACATTTTATTTGCCGTGGCGATTGGTGGCTCTTGGGCTAAGGAGCGAGCGGGCGGAGCTTTTGCGGCTTTAATTGCCTTTGTTCTCATCAATATTTCAACAGGAACGATTTTGGGCGTATCGTCGAAGATGCTAACCCAAGAGGGAGCAACTACCCATACCCTCTTCGGTGCAACGATTCCGGTTAGTGGTTATTTCACCTCTATTTTGGGGGCACCTGCACTCAACATGGGTGTGTTTGTCGGTATTATATCTGGCTTCGTCGGGGCCGTGGTGTTTAATAAATATTATAATTACCGTAAGCTTCCTGATGCTCTGGCGTTTTTTAACGGTAAGCGTTTTGTTCCGTTTGTTGTGATTTTATGGTCCGTAATCGTTAGTTTGATCATGTCTGCTGTCTGGCCATTTGTCCAAGGAGGGATTAACCAATTTGGCGTCTGGTTGGCGACTTCGGGAGAGTCGGCTCCTTTTATAGCGCCGTTTGTCTATGGTACACTGGAGAGACTGTTGATTCCTTTTGGTCTTCATCATATGCTGACCGTTCCTATTAACTATACTCAACTTGGTGGCGTTTACACGGTGCTCACGGGTTCTGGAGCAGGAAGCGTTGTTGCTGGGCAAGACCCACTGTGGCTTGCTTGGGCTAGTGATCTCAGTGCGCTTCGTGGTACGGATCCGGCAGCCTACAACAACTTGCTGGGAGGCGTGACGCCTGCCCGTTTCAAGGTAGGACAAATGATCGGCGGAGCGGGCATCCTTATGGGGTTGGCAGTAGCAATGTATCGCCGTGTAGACAAAGATAAACGCGGCAAGTACAAGTCGATGATCTTCTCAGCAGCAGCAGCCGTCTTTTTAACAGGGGTGACGGAGCCGCTGGAATTCATGTTTATGTTCGTGGCGCCTGTATTGTATGTGGTTTATGCTATTCTTACCGGTATTGCTTTCGGAATGGCTGATATTATACATTTGCGTTTACATTCGTTTGGTATGATTGAGCTGCTGACTCGCTTGCCATTGTCTATAAATGCAGGGTTGGTGCAAGATATCATTAACTTTGTGCTGACTTGTGTAGTGTTTGCGGTAGCAACCTACTTTATCGCTTATTTTATGATCGGCAAATTCAAAATGGCTACGCCAGGAAGACTGGGGAATTATACAGATGAAGAGCCTCAAGCGACTTCCGAAGCAGAGAGTACAAAAGCCGATGGTTTGGCAGCGGTTTCAACTAAAAATCAATTGGCTGAGGATATCATCAAGACACTTGGGGGTGAGCAGAACATTGTCGAGGTGGATGCTTGCATGACCCGTCTGCGTGTGACGGTGAAGGATACAGAAGCCGTCGGGGATGAAAAGACGTGGAAAGCGTTAGGCGCCTTGGGCTTAATTAAAGTAGATAATGGAGTACAGGCGGTTTACGGACCAAAGGCCGATGTACTTAAATCAGATATACAAGACATACTCAATAGGTGATTAGCTTGAAATTGTTAACCTTAAATGCACATGCTTGGATGGAAGAAAACCAACACGATAAGCTGAAGCAATTGGCTGCTTTTATTGATGAACAGCAGTTTGATGTCATTGCTTTGCAGGAAGTCAACCAGTCTATAGAAGAGACTGCGTTGACACCGGAAGATTTGGCTGCTTACCATAGCGCAGACCCTGAAGTGGTCATTAAACGCGATAACTATGCTTATGTGCTGAACGGTCTATTATCCGATGCTTACCACTGGACGTGGGCTCCCGCACATATTGGTTTTGCCAAATATGACGAGGGTTTGGCGATTCTGTCCAAAACACCGATTACAGCTACGGTGAGCGAATATGTTTCCTCAATACAGGATTATGACAACTACCGCTCGCGTAAAATTGTGGGCATTCAGACTGTGGTGGACGGAGTACAAGCCTGGTTTGTCAGTGGGCATTACAACTGGTGGAATGATGAGGAATCCTTCCGCGGACTATGGGATCGTACAACCGAAGTGCTCGATCCTTTAGCTCCGGCTCCTGTGTTTGTGATGGGGGATTTCAACAACGCAGCTGAAGTACGCGGAGAGGGATATGACTATGTAATGCAATCCGGTTGGTCAGACACCTATTCGAACGCTGCCGTACGTGATGCGGGACACACGGTTATCAAAGCTATTGCTGGCTGGGAAAGTAATGCGGAGCCACTCCGTATTGACTATGTTTTCTCCAGTAAGGCAGTACAGGTTCAATCGTCAACGGTTGTGCTGAATGGAAAAACAGGCCCCGTTGTATCCGATCATTTTGGTATTGCAGTCGAGCTGGAACTGTGATGAACCCAAAGGAGGCCACTTGTTTATGCAAGTGGTCTTTTTCTTACAGTCAAGACCAACATCATATTGTAATAAAAGGGAGTATTAATGCTAAAACGGTCCATGAGCGCGCTTTATACAGGAAAGCCGCCTCCTGGTGGTGGCCAAGCTCTATAAATGCGGCGCAGCAGTACAATTTCCCCCAGATGATATGAATTATGGGAGGCGATATTTCGCAATAGTCCCGCCTTTGTTTCCCCTGGGAAATGAGCCAGTGATTCATCCAGTTGCGTAGTTTCGGCAATTTGCACAGCCCGATCTACCCCCTGTAGAAATTCGTTAATGACAGCCTGCCATGCCCCTTCGCTTTGCGGTCCAGTTTCTTGGGGCCAGCTTTCCATGACATTGCCCGGAAGCTGGGGCTTCCGCCCTTCCAGATGCTCCAGCATAAATTGCTGCCAGTAAATCATATGCTTCAGCAGTTGATAAATGCTGTAGGGCATTTCTGTATTTTTCTTCCCTGCCAGTTCGATATCAATGTCCGGCAAGGCACGAGCGACTCGAATGTGTCCACGTTCCCCGACCAGTGATTTAACCAGCGCTTGACCGAATAATTGGTTGGCATCCGACATGTATAATCATCCCTTCGATGGAGAGTTTATTCTAGCTTAGTCTCATTTAAAGATTATACAATTATATTTTATAAAATGGAAATGAGTGCATGATTTAAAGTAAGGGGAGAAATCACTATAATAAAGTAGTTGATAATTGTTATCAATTAAATTACAATATTATTGTTTCGAGAGAAACAATAAACGAAAGTTTAATATACTTTTTGATGTATGCAGAAATGTTAAGGGGAGCTTTCCGCATGCATATATTGTTTCTTTCGAAACGATTAGGTGGTGGGCATAAAGATGTTAGATAGGGGTGGGAACATGAATTACGAAGTGATTGTAGTGGGCGCCGGACCTGTTGGAATGTGGCTCGCTGCGGAGTTAGCGTTAGCAAGAGTAAGCGTATGTGTAATTGAACGTTTAGAGGAGCCTAGTGACCAGTCACGTGCCCTTACGCTACATCCACGAACGCTTGAGATGTTTGATATGCGTGGATTGAAGGAGCGGTTTATGAAGCTCGGCAGACCTATACGTACGGGTCATTTTTCAATGCTGAATACCCGCTTGGATTTTTCTGTGCTTGATAGTTCTTCTAATTATACGTTGTTTATTCCACAGGTGATCACAGAGAAGGTGATCGAGGAGCATGCGCTCAAGCTGGGAGTTGTCGTTCATCGTGGCATGGAAGTGGTATCTGTGCGGGAGCAGGAGCAGGGCGTAGAGGTGGTGAGTGTATGCACATCTGGACCACAAGCCAATGTATCGGTAATGACGGCTGCTTATGTTGTAGGAGCAGATGGAGCCGGCAGTATCGTGCGGAAACAAGCCGGGGTTGCTTTTCCGGGCACGGATATGACTCTGACCGCTATATTGGCGGATGTAGAGTTAGCCAATCCGCCTGAAAGTGGCGTGCATTCCGAATATAGTGAACGAGGTGGAGTGATGATTGCCCCCGTGTATCCAGATATTTATCGGGTTATTTTGACTACACCACGAATGATGGAGATTCCGAAGGACGTGCCTGTGACGCTGGAAGAAGTGCAGACAGGACTGTATGATCTGCTCGGTACAGATCTCGGCGTATCCAATCCTCGCTGGTTATCTCGATTCGGGAATGCAACGCGGCAGGCGCAGACCTATCGTAAAGGGAGAATCCTGCTAGCAGGTGATGCGGCACATATTCACTTCCCAGCAGGTGGACAGGGAATGAATGTTGGCTTGCAAGAGGCGGCAAATCTGGGATGGAAGCTGGCCGGAGTGATTCGTGGCTGGGCTCCAGACACACTGCTGAATAGCTATCATGACGAACGTTATCCGGTTAATACGCAGTTTTTGCGGAATACCGAGGTTCAGACCCGCTTATTGGATTTTACGCCTGCTGTATTGGCACACCGCCAATTACACGAGGAATGGTTCCGCCATCCGGAAATTAATCGCTCTATGGCAGAGCAAATTAGTGCACTGGATGTATGTTATCCAGCGGCTGGCAATGTACCGCAGCATCCACTGAACGGGAAACGGTTTGCTGATTTTGAATTGTGGTTGCCTGATGGAATGACATCGTATGCTTACGATCTTTTACATGAAGGACGGTTTGTGCTGCTCCATCTTGCACAGGATACTAAGATATCGAATGAGTTGCGCCATATCTCACTTTCACATATTTCATACGTCGAAGTCGTAGCCGATGAATTGCCCGTTGGGTGGAGGGATGTGCATACAGTTCTCATTCGTCCTGATGGGTATATCGCTTGGGCCATTTCGGTGAAACAAACGGACATATCGAGTGTGATTAAGGATGGCATTGTCACATTGATATAAAGGGGAAAGGGTTTAGTTATGACATGACCATATTGTTTCCAGTGAAACAAATGTGGGCTATAATGAAAGGAGGAGTATCGCCAAAGGAGTGACTACTTGTTCGTATGGAGAAGGCAACAACGGTTGAGCATGTCTATGATTTGCTTATTAAGATGAATCACCAGTGGGAGCAGCATCAGCAGAGAGAGAACATGACCTTTCTCGAAGAAATTCAGGAGCAATTTAATGGAATGACTTCGCTCAATATGACGGATGTGCATGTTCTGGATTGTATCGGGAGGCATGAGCCGATCAATGTTACAACCTTAGCTGAACGAATGGAACTGAGCAAAGGCACTGTTTCAAAAGTGAGCACCAAGCTGCTCAAGGAAGGCTGGATTCGTAGAACCCAGCTGAACGACAACAAGAAAGAAATTTATTTTCGGCTAACCCCGTTGGGAAAAAAGCTGTTTCTTGTACATGAGCGGCTGCATGCTGAGGTACAGCATCGGTTACTTCAATTTTTAAATCGCTACAGCCCGGAGGAGCTAAATGTTCTAAAACGTCTGTTGTCCGATGGTGTAGGCTTCTTGGAAGCTATGGAGTAGCAGAGCAAGAGTCTCGAATCAAGGGACATTTAAATCATCAAAATGTGCACCTGTTAATCTCCGTGTGATGATAGCCACATGGGGAGATGCAGGTGCTTTTTTTTAATGCAATAGTCGTTTGGCTTCCATATAGAGCACTTGCACAAACTTTTTCGTATTAATGCGGGCTTGGGACAGGGAAGGCTCTACATTGTTTTGCAGCTCCAGCATTTTTTTGCGGATTTCTGTAAAATCAAAAAACTTGGATGCATAATTTTCGAACTTGGGATGGGTATAATCGGTCAGCCCGAGCGATACAATATGGCTTAATGTCTGGAAAATGGCGCGGCGGACACGTTGCTCCGATGCCTTGATTTCCTTGCTCAGCTCGATTGCTGAGGCTGACTCTCCTAACCGTTTGGACGCAATATTAGCAAAAATATCTTTTAGCGAGGGGAATAGATACGGGGAAAGATTGCCTGTTTCCTCCTCATATTGGTCCAGGTACTCCAGCATGTCCAGTAAATCTACACTTCCGGCTTCGCCGATCATTCCCATTTCGGAGAGCAGAAACTGCCCTGAGCTGACAATGTTTCGGGTCGGTTCCATTGTCGCTGATGGACCGTTCGATGTGAACATCGACAGTCCTTGCAGTGTGCGCTGAATATCTGTAATAGACTGCTGCATGCGCAGGCGTTCAGTCACCTTTTGAATAACCGCAATAATTTCCAGTCGATTCAAGGGCTTGGCAATATAATATTCAATACCGAGCGAGTACGCCTCACCGATCATGTTTTTGGATTCGATCCGCGAAATCATAATGATTTTTCCGCTAAATTGATCACCGAGTGCACGTACGGTCTGAATGCCGTCGCGAAGCGGCATTAGCAGGTCAATCAGCAATACATCAATCCGGTTCAGCTCCAGCAGGCCGCTATTCACGTAGGAACCATCCTCCGCTTCCCCAACGACCTCCCCTAACCCCTCGTCTTCAATAATGTCTGCCAGCATAGAACGAATCCCCTGATCGTCATCTACAATATAAAAACGCATCCAGGCTATCTTCCTTTCTCCGTCAGTTTCCGTAAAGGCAATATAATTCTAAAAGTAGTCTGTAATCTATCTGTATGTTCATCTTCATTTTGTAGCAGTTCAAGCGTTCCATCAAGGCTCTCCGCAACTTCACGCACATAGAATAAACCCATGCCAGTCGAAGGCTGTCCTTCCTCATCATACTTGGTCGTGTATCCCGGTGTGAAGATCATTTCCCGTTTGCGCTCAGGGATACCCGGACCGTTATCGGTGACACTAAGCGATATTATATCCTCTTGTCCTGGTAGAAAATGAATGGAAACGTCAATCCTTCCGCTGTCTTTCATCGCTTCCACTGAATTGGATGTCAGGTTGTTAATCAGAGTGAGAACGGTGTAAACATGCAGTTTGGGCAACAAAGGCTCGAAATTCAGCGTGAAACGGATGGACTTGCCCAGCGATTGAGCGTATTTACTGTTCGTTCGGACGATCAGCTCGCCAAGTTCCTGTGAAGTCATATAATGCACGTCGCTTTCGGAATCAATGAGCTTGGACAAACCGGCAAAAATCCGCTGGCTGTCTTTTTTAATCTCATGAACCTGTCCGGAAATACGAAGTGCCTGTCTGGCATAATGTTCTCTATCTTTCAGAGATTCATCCTGCTGCAGTTCGCGGTACAGCCCATAGCTTTCACGGGTAATTTGCTCTGCGTGCGACAGGGTTTTGCCTAACTGGACTGACTCCTCGTACAGGTCCGATACCAGAAGTAATATTCGCTCTGTCTGCTGTCTTTGTGCCTCTTCGTGCTGAACTGATTGATTTAATCGAATCATATTATAGAACCCAAGCACGAAGAAGCTGCGGATCATAGCCATAAAAGCCACTTGGCTGATCTTAACGATGTCCCAGAAATCCCCGTCAATACTTCGCCGCACGCTAAGTTCCGCCACACTTGCAGCAACCTCAATCCCCACCGAGAGGATGCCCACGCGCAGTGCGCGGTAAGGCTCAGCATTAATGTTAAGAACCTGAAAGAGCAGGCCGTAAACCATGTAATAAAAAAAGGTAGGTCCATGCAAGGTCACCAGCTCTTCAAAGGAAAATCCGGGATGGAGGTAATGATTGAGTGAAATGCGAAAGGCGACTACTGCGATCCCGGCAAGTACTCCTGATAGTGCAGGCGGAATATGGCGTATGGATAACAGGAAGAAAAAAAATACGGGCGTACCAAAGCTGAGACGGAATGTATTATTGAACGGGTGAATATTCAACTCACCTGCCAGTGGTACAAAGATAAGCATCAGCAGGAAGAGAAGGGTATTCAGTTTCATCCATATTCACCTCCGGGTATTTGTTTCAGAAAGGCAATGTAAGATAAATTCACAGGCTCAGCATTAATGTTTGTGAATTTATAGAAAAAAACAAATACATGTGTAGATAACTGTCGGTTTTTATAGTTCGGATTGTAGTATAAATAACATCAATTGAATATTAAGAGCTGCATACTGCAAAAATATACAAACCAGCCAGAGGGGGGACATGAAGTGAAAAAGATTAATTTAACAATGCAAATCTTTATTGGTCTGGCTTTAGGTATTATTGTTGGTGCCTTATTTTACGGCAATTCAGGGGTGGAAGTCTACTTAAAGCCGATCGGTGATATTTTCATACGCTTGATCAAGATGATTGTCGTACCTATTGTAATCTCAACGCTCATTATCGGTGTAGCCGGTGTCGGAGACATGAAAAAGCTAGGGAAACTCGGCGGGAAGTCGATTCTGTACTTTGAAATTGTAACGACCGTTGCGATCCTGTTTGGACTGCTTGTTGCCAATCTGGTTCGACCCGGTGATGGCGTGGACATGTCCCACCTGGCCAAGAGCGATATTCATTCCTATGTGGAGACTGCAGAGAAGTCAGGTCATAGCTTTATAGATACGATTGTACACATTGTACCGACCAATGTTGTTCAAGCCCTGGGCGAAGGAGATATGCTGGCTATTATATTCTTCTCCGTATTGTTCGGGCTAGGAGTAGCGGCAATCGGCAACAAGGGCAAACCTGTGCTCAATTTCTTTGAAGGTGTAGCCGATGCCATGTTCTGGGTAACCAATCAGGTTATGCGCCTGGCTCCATTCGGTGTATTTGCACTGATTGGAACGACAGTGGCCAAGTTTGGATTGGCCTCGTTATGGCCGTTATTGAAACTTGTACTATCAGTGTACGGCTCTATGTTACTGTTCATTGTGATTGTTTTTGGAATTATCGCCAAGCTTTGCGGCACCCGTCTCTGGACTATGGTCAAAATTTTGAAAAGTGAGCTGTTGCTTGCATATTCGACGGCTAGCTCGGAAAGTGTCCTGCCTAAGATCATGGAGAAGATGGAGAAATTCGGATGTCCAAAAGGAATTACGTCCTTTGTCATTCCGATCGGATATTCTTTCAATCTGGACGGCTCCACGCTGTATCAGGCACTAGCTGCCATTTTTATTGCCCAAATGTATGGCATCAATTTGCCGATTACGACCCAAATCACGCTGGTACTCGTGCTGATTATTTCTTCCAAAGGGATTGCAGGTGTGCCGGGCGCTTCCTTTGTCGTGTTGCTCGCTACGCTGGGCGCTGTGAATCTTCCGCTGGAAGGTTTGGCCTTTATCGCGGGTATTGATCGTATCCTGGATATGGCGCGTACAGTAGTCAATGTTTTAGGGAACTCGCTTGCGGCTGTCGTCATGTCCAAATGGGAAGGACAATATGATAAAGAAAAAGGCGAGGAATACGTTGCCACACTTAAATGAGGTACATTGAACTGATGATCTGATAACAAGAAACACCTTTGCGAAGTCTTGCAGAGGTGTTCTTTTTGTTTCCAGACTTGTAAATAGCTTTCCTTTTTCGACATTTTTCGATGTTTTTTGTATGGAAATTTAGGTATATGGACATGAAAAATAAGCCTTAATACCTATGTGATTATAGATTTATTTATAATGATTCTTAATAAAATTCCGATATTAAATTATACCGTTTTATATATTGGCTTAGAAGGGAAGATCATATATGTTTCTCAAGAAAAATGAGTCTCAATCACTTGCTCCTTTAGTAGAAGAAAGCCGCAAACTCTCACAAAGAATACAGCAAAAGGATTATGCTGCTGCAATACAGGTGTCCTCAACATCTCCTGAGATTCAGGAAATCGCAAACAATGTTAACCAAGCGATCGATTCCATGAAAAATGATGCTGAGCATGTCGACATCCGCCTGAAACTTGTGACCAAGGCTATAGAGATTGGTTTATGGGATATGGAGGTCGTTGCAGGTGATCCCGTCAATCCCAATAATACGTTCACATGGTCAGAAGAATTCCGTGCTATGCTGGGCTACCAGAACGAAAAAGACTTCCCTAATGTATTGGACAGCTGGTCATCTCGACTGCACCCCGAAGATTATGACAGGTCTTTAGCAGAATTGTCGGATCATTTGCTGGATTTTACGGGAAGGACGCCTTATGACGTACAGTATCGTTTGAAGCTGAAGCATGGAGAATACCGCTGGTTCCGGGCTACTGGAACGACCATCCGCAACGAGCAGGGAGTTCCGCTTCGGATTGCAGGCGCTCTGCTAGATGTGCATGATCAAAAGATTGAGTCCGAGAAGCTTCAGGACCTGGTTACAAGATTTGATCTCATTAACCTCGTATTGGTTGAAGCTCCTTACGATGTAAATATTATCGGAGGGGACATAGAGAATCCGGATAATACATTTTGGTGGTCACCACAATTCCGCGAAACACTGGGCTTTAAGGACGAACAGGATTTTCCAAGCAAGCTTAGCAGTTGGGCTTCAATCCTGTATCCTGAGGATGCTGAAATGGCGATTAAAGTTTTGAATGATCATTTAAATGATTATACGGGGCGCACACCGTACGAAATGGAATGCCGTTTAGTGCGTAAGAATGGTGAACATCGCTGGTACTATTGCAGTGGGAAAACATTGCGCGATAGTAAGGGAGTACCTATTCGTATTGCCGGGACAATCCGTGATATCACTGTAGAAAAGGAAAAGCAGGCTGTTGCGGATGAGCTTACACTCAAAATTCAGCATCTCTCTGATTCCATTACAGAAATGGTGAACGGTGTTAACTCGGTTAGTAACCAGGCGCAGGAGCTGGCTACGGCTCAAGAGCAATCGACAGAGGCAGCCAATCAAGCCAAAGTCAGCGCAGAAGAGACGCAAAACATTTCGAACTTTATTAAAGAGATTGCGAATCAAACGAATCTGCTGGGTCTGAATGCTGCTATCGAGGCATCGCGAGCAGGCGAGCAGGGGCGTGGTTTTGCGGTCGTTGCAGATGAAGTGAGAAAGCTTGCCATCCACAGTGCTGATGCGACCGGGAATATCGAGACTAGTCTGGATGAAATGAAAACACTTATCGAGCGCATTCTGCACAACATCGGGAATATGTCCACGCTGACACAAACACAGGCTGCACTAACGCAGCAAGTGAATGCTTCTACGGACGAGATCAACAGTATGTCCAAAGCTTTGCTGGATTTTGCGAGAACAATGTAAGACCTCGTGCTAATAACTAGGCCGAGCCATAGGCTCGGTCTCTTTACTGTTTTTGGAAGATGAACTATACTTTTTGAGGATTAATCTGAAAATGACCTCATAGTAACTTTACGTGGAAAAGAGGGAATGATTTGAGCCTACTGACCAAATCTCTAGCCAATCAGGGGCTGTATAACGGATTCTGGCAGCTGGATTGGTGTGGGGTTTGGTCTATCCCGATCCTGTGATTGGGCGGCAAATCCAATTATTTTTTGTCATTTGCGTGGTAGTGGCTGCGGTGTATGGTGCATTAACTGCCAATAAGTCTATTTTATTAAAGCAAGGCCTGCCTGCTATTCTGGCATTAATCAGTTTGCTGATCTTCTAAAAGGCACTCTTAACGAGTGTCATTTTTGCTAATTCGATCACTTAAATGAGTATGGGACAAGGACAGCAATGCTGCCGCCGAGCTGAAGGAAATTAGCCCCGGTCATTATGTGGCGTACCCGGTTGGCCGTTAGGTTAAGATCGATTTTACGGTGTACATAACCTAGAGGAGGTAAAAAACGATGACTGAATCGACGAAAAGAGTACGCATTTCCCAGTGGGACGCGCTCATGCTGGAATCTTTGCGTTCATTAGGCTGGTCCCATGAGGAACTCATCCGTCAGGTGCAGCAAAATGAGCTGCCAACAGATGGACAGTTTGATTATACGGAACTGGTAACCGGGCTGGCGTCCAAAGAGCCAGAGGTGTTTGTCAGCGCCGTAACAGACGGGTATCAGATCAAATACAATACGATCCGGGGCATTCGTACGTGGATTGCCGTGGCGCTCGGACGTGAGCCTGAGCTGTCTCTGGAGGAAGGAAGCGAAGCTGTCACATCCGAACTGACGCAGGCTGAGTATGATCGGCTACAGCAGGTGCTGTCGTTAGGCTGGGCCATTCAGGAGGTACGGCCTGCGACTAGCGATGCTGTAGGATTGTACCGAATTGTACCTGCTGCACAAAATAAAAGTTGAATTTGTAGAGATCGTTCTGCAAAAAAATCATTTGATATTGCCAGTTCGAGACATGGAGTATAAAAACGTCAGTCTAGTCGTATCGTTTCAAAATATTGTAGGAAATCACTGCAACCAAACCTATAGGTTTGGTTTCTCCAGCAACGATGGCTCTCTATTATTAACCTTAAAACGTACCACATTACCCACGTTGAAGACTGATGAAAAAGATTCCTATTTCGTACATACGTAGTGACTTGGAAAAAGAAAAGTGGAAGTACCTGTATTGCGCAAAACAAGGAATAAAGCGAAAGCGACCATATAAGGTCGCCTTTTTGTTTGATGATTACAAGCGTTAAGTTAACTGTATGTCCTTAATGTTATTCAGAAAGATGTGGACCGGGCTCATTTCAGGCTGTTTCAATACCAGGATGCTGCTGTGTAGCACATCACAACGTTTTACCCGACCGCATGCGCTCTTATACCGTTTATGATCGTAGTAAATCACTTCAACAGTTCGTTGTTCCTCCAGGCCTATAGAGATACTACCTTATTGATACTCTGAAGCTGGTCTTCATCCAATACAGGCTGGCTAACGTCCTCTTGGGATAATGCCCACTGTTGCAATCGCTCTTTATGCTCAGGTAGCATGAGGGCAGTCCATTTTTGTGGCCATGATCCTGTATCATTCAAAATAGCCT
>NZ_JCAJRU010000095.1:0-16979 GCF_059447605.1 Paenibacillus sp. N119s
ACGGTGACGACAGAACGGACGAGCTCGGCTACCCTGGCTGCTATAATGAAGTGATCGGCGTAGGTGCTGTCAACTTTGACAGACATGCCTCAGAATTCAGTAATTCTAATAATGAGGTGGATTTGGTCGCACCAGGAGAAGATATTTTGTCCACGGTTCCAGACGGTAAATATGCGACCTTTAGCGGAACTTCGATGGCTACTCCGCACGTAGCAGGTGCATTGGCGTTGATTAAGCAGCTGGCCAATGCGAGCTTTGAGCGTGATCTCACCGAAGCAGAATTATACGCCCAACTCATCAAACGCACGATTCCACTCGGCAATTCTCCTAAGCTGGAGGGCAACGGCCTGCTGTACTTGACGGCAGTGGAGGAGCTATCCCGTATTTTCGACACGCAACGTGTAGCGGGTATTCTAAGCACAGGATCGTTGAAGGTTAAATAACGGGTGACAACTAATCTATAGCGGCTTTCCTAAACGGAGAGTCGTTTTTTTGTGCTTCATATTTTTGGCGAACTTCCATTTACATCGTATTCAAATGTCAGGTAACATGTATCTCAAGGAAATAGTCTAGAATAAAAAGTGGGGAATTAGCATGGATCATATGATTGCAAAAGCCAGTGAGCTAAGACGTACAGGTCAAGCAAAGGAAGCACGTAAGCTTCTGTTAGAGGCACTGAAGCAGGAGCCAAAAGATGCGGAGTTATGGTATCAAACAGCCTGGACGCATGACGTATTAGGCTTAGAAAAGGATGCGGTTCCCTTTTATGAAAAAAGCCTAGGTATGGCACTATCCGCAGAATCAAGGAGAGGAGCCATCCTGGGATTAAGCAGTACATATCGTGTATTGGGAGATTACGCCAAGGCGAAAGCATGGTTGGACACAGGAATAAACGAATTTCCAGATTACAGACCGTTTCGGATATTTTACGCTATGGTGTTATACAATCTGGGGGAATACGGGAAAGCCATGCAAGGGCTGCTTATGGAAATTGCTGAGACGAGCTCGGATGTATCTACACAGGAATATTCACGTGCCATTCAATATTATGCAGATAAACTGGATCAGGTTGAGGTATAGGGAGAACCGAGTGAGAACATAAGCAGTATCATGTATATACATTCGTATATAAAAAGATCACAGTCAGAAAAAGAGGCTACTGCTCTCTGACTGTGATCTTTTGCCTTTTATTGTCTAGCTATAGGGGCGTATCTTGACGATCTATATGCCGTGTTATTGCGCACCTTCGGTGACAGCAATTTCTTTCTCCAGGTCTACTCTGGACAAATTAGCCTTCAAGTAATCTGGTGTTTCGGGCAGCACAAGATGCAGATTGGATTTTTGACAAATACGAATTGTGCACTTGTCGACAACAAAATCAAAAACATGTCCGCCACCAGTACGTTCGTCATTAATAAAATGGAGGTGAAATCCGGCTACTCCAATCCCTTGAGCATAGGCAGGTGTCCAAAAGCCTGTGACTACGCCGGAAGTTTCATTGAAAGTAAAGGTAGGCTGCGATTTAGTCGCTTCAATAAAAGGTCTGTAAGGCTTCACCTGGTGAGGCACGGTACGTGTCTTTACTTCACGAAAAGTGCCATCCATACGGAAGGCATAGAACAGATTACGGCTTGGAAACAGCTTTAGCAGCAAAGCTTCCAGCTCTTCACGGTGCATGGGATGGTCAATCGTATATGTGAAATCTTCACGAAAAAAGGTGACGGTGGAAAACGGAGTAGTTTCTTCTGGTTTTACGCGATGGGCCGTACCGTCTGGAAGCAGGTGATAAAATTCACCATCGAACGCGATCATCTCGCCATTCAGTTGATCAAAGGTACCGAGTCCAAAATCTCCGTGCTTTTGCAGCTCCTCAAAGGCAACAACGCCGTCATAAAGACCATCTAATAAAGCAAGCATGGTGGACGTTTGGTAAATATCATGATCAGTTTCTTGCTTGGTTTCCAGTTCTGCAACGGTCATGGCAATACACTTCCTTTTGTAATTGTATACAATTATTTTCGTTCTGTTTCAATAATAAACGTAAAATTTCAGTAAATAACATAAACAACTTAAAAAAATCATTAAAAAAATGATAAACTCCCTAAATTGTCACAAAGCCGTCACGAGTGAGCTATAGTCGAGATTAGTTTAATTGGTTTGGCAGCAGCTTGCGTCCTAATTGAACATTATCCTGATAGTCAATTGGAATATCAACGACCACAGGACCATCTGTATGAAGTGCCTGCTGCAATACGCTTTCCAGTTCTTCAGGTGAGTGCACGCGTAACCCGGTGGCCCCGAAACTTTCCGCATATTTTACGACATCGACATCTCCAAATTTCACGCCAGACGTTCTGCCGTATTTAATCTGTTGTTGGAAAGCGACCATGTCATAGGTACCATCTCTCCATACAATATGCACGAGCGGTGAGTTAAGGCGTACAGCGGTTTCCAGCTCCATGGATGAAAAAAGAAATCCCCCGTCTCCAGAAATAGAAACGACTTTTTGACCTGGATTGACGAGTGTGGCAGCAATCCCCCAAGGCAGCGCTACGCCCAGCGTCTGCATTCCGTTGCTGAACAGAAGGCGCCGCGGTTCATACGAACGGAAATAACGTGCCATCCAAATGTAGTGTGAACCGACATCACAGGTGACTGTGACGCTATCATCAATCAGGCTGCGCAGTGTGCGAATAAATTGCAATGGATGAATCAGAAAATCGTGCTTGTGTGCTGGAACAGCTGCTTGCTCGTTCAGATCATGGCGCAGACGATCCAATTGGTCGCAGGAGGATTTAGGTAGCTTTAAGGTAGGCAATTCTTCTGCAAGGCCACTTACAATCAGGCCTATATTCCCGATTAACTCGTAGTCCGGTTGATAATCATGATCAATATCTGCTTGACGGTCATCCAGATGAATGAGTGTTCGGTTTGCTGGAACGTTCCAGTTTTTTGGATCGTATTCGATAGGATCATAGCCAATCGTCAGTACCAGATCTGCGGCTCCAAGAAGCATATCACCCGGTTGATTTTGGAACAGACCCACTCTTCCAAAATAGTGGTCTTCCAGTTCACGGGAGATGGCTCCGGCGGCCTGGAAGGTTTCGACAACAGGCAGATCTGTATCTCGAATGAGAGCACGGATAGCGGCGGTGGCTTCAGGCGTGCTGGCTTTCATACCGAGAAGAAGTACGGGCAGCTTGGCTTTTCTGATTTGGCCTGCGACTTGTTTGATAAGTCCGGCGGGTGCGGTTCCGAGTTGGGGAAGAGAAACCTTCTCAATAGCTGTTACTTCAGATGACGAAGTCAACACGTCCTGCGGCAGGCTGACGAATGTGGCTCCAGGCTGGGCTGAGGTCGCAATCCGAAATGCATTAGCTATGGCTTCCGGTACATTATCGGGGTGTTCTACTTCTACACTGTATTTGGTGATAGGTTCGAATAGTCCGGCATTATCCATAGATTGATGTGTGCGCTTCAAGCGTTCGGATCTTGGGACTGCACCCGCAATGGCGACGACAGGATCACTTTCTGCATTCGCGGTGACAAGTCCTGTCGCCAAGTTAGATGCGCCTGGACCTGAGGTAACAATGCATACGCCCGGTTTACCGGTTAAGCGACCGACCGCTGCTGCCATGAAGGCGGCATTTTGTTCATGACGGCATACGATCAATTCCGGCCCCCGATCTTGAAGAACATCAAAAACAGAATCGATCTTGGCACCTGGAATGCCAAAAATATGGGTAACCCCTTGGTTGATCAAACAATCGACAACAAGGTCGGCTCCTTTTGTATCGGCTTTGGTTTTAGTTTCAACAGCTTTCACTTTTGTACTCAATGCTACCACCTCTTCTTCTTCGTCTGTGAAATAAATTAATGAAATACTTTCAATGTAAATCAATGGATGTATATTGCAATTATAATACAATAACTGGTATTTTCAAGAAAGAAATTTTCAGAAAAAAAGAGAAAATCGTATAAAACGTTTTCAAAGTTTGATTTATCGCGGAAATTAAAATTTGTGGAATTTTCTTGTGGTGTCGGCCATCGAGAAGGTTTAGAACAGATCTGTCCCAAATGGGGGCAGATCATTTTTATCTGCTCACATGATAAAAATCACTTTCCTCTACAAAGGATAGCGGTTACAATGTAATTGTTGTTAACGTAAACATTAAATTTAAGGTGAACCAAAATAGTATGGCATGATGTACAGGCATCATATTATAGCTGTATATTCCTGTACAGCCATAGGGATTATTACGTCATGGAGAATGTAATTGTTAAAAGGAAAGTAGTGTCTCGGACATTTTTGTTAACGTTAACAAATTGTTAAGAAACACGATTATAGAAGGGATGAGAAAGTAATGACCAAAACGTTTTTAGACGAAAACTTTTTGTTGAGCAATCCAACGGCTGAGGCCTTATATCATCAGTATGCCAAGGATATGCCGATTATCGACTATCATTGCCATTTAAGCCCGCAAGAAATTTATGAAAATAAAAAGTTCAAGAATATTACGGAAGCCTGGTTATACGGGGATCATTACAAGTGGAGACTTATGCGGGCCAATGGGGTCGAGGAGCGTTTGATCACAGGTGATGGTGAAGATTATGACAAGTTTCTGGCCTGGGCCAAAACTGTACCTACGCTGATCGGCAACCCGCTGTACCATTGGACGCATTTGGAGCTTCAACGCTTTTTTGGTGTTTATGAGCTGCTAAATGAACAGAATGCACCTGTGATCTGGGAAAAGGTAAACCAAAAGCTGCAGGGACCCGGCTTTGGGGCGCGTGATCTGATTGTGAACTCGAAGGTAACTGTCGTGTGCACCACGGATGATCCAACCGACCATCTTGAGTATCACAAGCAAATCAGCAGGCTGACCGATTTCCCAGTTGCTGTGCTGCCAAGCTTCCGTCCCGACAAAGCTTTGGAAATTAATCGTGAAACCTTCCAGCCTTGGGTGGCTCGATTGGGAGAAGTCAGCGGATTGGACGTTTCCGGGCTTGAAGGATTTTTGAACGCGCTGGCAAGTCGGGTACGCCATTTTCATGCTGCTGGGGGCCGGGTATCTGATCATGCGCTGGATACTGTAGTTTATGAAGAAGCAACACTTGAGGAAGCGGCAGCCATCTTTAGCAAGGCGCTGAAGGAAGGCCATGTGACTCCTTTGGAAGAGGCGAAATACAAGTCGTACGTACTGGTCTTCCTTGGCAAACAGTATGCAGAACACGGCTGGGCGATGCAGTACCATATTCACGCGTTGCGCAACAACAATACGGCGATGTTCCGTCGTTTGGGACCAGATACAGGCTACGATGCTGTAAATGATGGTTCGATCGCTCGTTCACTGGCAGCATTGCTGGACGCACAGGAACTGGCAGGTGGGCTGCCGAGAACCATTTTGTATTCGCTTAATTCGGTCGACTATCCAGTACTAGCGAGTCTCGCAGGCAGTTTCCAATCTGGCGGTACAGTGGGAAAAATCCAGTTTGGTACTGCATGGTGGTTTAACGACCATATCGAAGGCATGCAGGAGCAGATGAAGCTGCTGGCTAATTACGGAGTGCTGTCCCGCTTTATTGGTATGCTCACGGACTCCCGCAGTTTTCTATCCTACACACGTCATGAATATTTCCGCCGTATCCTTTGCGATTTAATCGGAACATGGGTTCAGGAAGGCAAAGCTCCTAAGGATCTGGAACTGGTCGGAGCCATGGTACAAAATATTTGCTACAATAACGCCGAGCAATATTTTAACTTCCCAACGGTTGTTCATAGTCAATGATGTTGCTCTCTAAACTGAGAACTCATTAATTTTAGTAAAAAAGAGCTCTTGCTAGGAGCTTGTACCAAACTCCCGGCAAGAGCAATCTGTAAGCAAAATAGATTTCAATAAGTATGTGAAAATAATTACGAGAATAGAGGAGTGTGTAGGTATGGGAGTGCCTATCGTACAGGAGAGCGTCCAAACTGACAACAAGACAGATGAGCATATTAGCCTGAAAGAAAAGATTTCGTATGGTATGGGCGACTTTGGAAACGGATTCATGTTTGATTTGGGGCAGTTGTATTTGCTGAAGTTTTTTACGGATGTTGCAGGAGTCTCTGCAGGAGCCGCAGCAGGCATTTTCTTGGTCAGCAAGCTGTTTGCCGCCGTCTGTGATCCCGTTGTTGGGTCCTTTGTTGATTATCGCAAACATATCAGTACACGTGGGAAATTTAGACCTTTTCTTGTCTTTGGAAGCGTTATCCTTGCAATTCTTACGATTCTTACTTTTATTTCGCCGAATATTTCGCCCACAGGCAAGCTCATTTACGCCTATGCGTCCTATATGATCTGGGGAATTGGCTACTCGATTGTAAACATTCCTTACGGTTCGCTGGGTGCAGCCATTACGCAGGATACTCAGCAGCGTGCTTCGTTGTCATCTTTCCGTCAGGCGGGATCACTGGGCGCATTATTCGTAACCAGCGTCGTGGTTATGCCGCTTATTTTATTGTTTCCTAACCATCATGTTGGCTATCCGGTGGTCATGGGAATCATGTCGTTCATTGGTGTGATCGCTTTCATCATATGTTACCGAGGAACGAAAGAACGTATTATTAGCCAGTCTGGACCAAAAGAGAAGCTATCTTTAGGTGTGATCGTGCATACTTTTACGAATAACAAACCCTTGCTGGTACTCGTTTTAATGACGATTTTCACCATTTCCGCGTACAATATCAAGTCCGCACTGTTAATCTATTTTGCCGAATATAATTTAGGGCATGTGGAATTAATGGCGTATATGAATTTTATTATTATTGGTTCATCGCTGCTGGGTGTATTGTTCCTGCCCAAACTGGTACGGCGCTTTGGTAAACGAAAAACAGCCATCCTGGGGATGCTGGTTAGCGTCTTTGCCGATTCCGTCAACTTTTTGATGCCTTCCAATGTATATATTTTCACCGTTTTGGCCAGTATTTCGTTCATCGGCATTAGTATTCCCAACGGGGTTACCTGGGCATTTGTATCCGATATCATTGATTATGGCGAATGGTCATCCGGGGAGCGCAAGGAAGGGATTACTTACTCCTTATTTAACTTTTCACGTAAATTGGCTCAATCCTTGTCTGGTTTTCTATCGGGTATTGGACTGGCGCTCGTCGGTTATGTTCCGAATGTGGTTCAATCCTCTGGAACACTGCTTGGAATCAAAGCTTTGCTTTGTCTTTATCCGGCTGTTGCCCTGGCTTTGGCCATGCTGGTGATGGGTAAAATGTACAAGCTGACAGACAGCAGACATGCAGAAATGGTTCAAGAATTACAGCGTCGACATGCGGACAATCGCGTATAATTTGTGAAAGTCTTCTTTTCCGGGCGGCTCCTGTGGTATGGTGGGTATATAATTTTTTTAGAGCCTCACTAAGGAAAGGATACGTATATGGCAGCTACCATCAAAGACATTGCCAAACTGGCTAATGTTTCCCATACAACCGTCTCCCGGGCGCTGAATAACAGCCCGCTGATTAAAGAAGATACGAAACGCAAAATTATGGAGTTGGCAGAGCAACTCAATTACACTCCAAATTACAATGCCAAAAGCCTGGTTCTCCAGCGCTCGCATACGATTGGTTTATTTTTCACCAGTATTTCAGAAGGCACCAGCTCCAGTTTTTTTGCGGATACCATCCGTGGAGTTAATAACGTCATTGGTGTGGATTACAATCTGTTTGTGCGAGGAATTGACGATTATGCTGATTTTTCTGCTATTCATCGCAAGCGTTTTGACGGCATCATTCTGATGAGCCAGAGTGAGGCGGACAACCCTTTTATTTACCATGTGCTTGGTCAAGGTATTCCGCTTGTTGTGCTGAACCGGCAGGTGCCTGGGGCTGGAATTGTAAATGTGATTTCTAATGATAAGGAAGGCTCTTATGAAGCGGTTTCCTTTCTCGTTGAAAGTGGGCATGAACGCATTGCGATCATTGAAGGGGTGGAAGGCTTCAAATCTACCCAGCAGCGCCGTGAGGGTTTCATGAATGCATTGATAGATCATGGTAAGCCGATCCGACATGAATATATCGTGCAGGGCCACTATGACACGGAAAGCGGAAGTCTGGCAATGAAGCAGCTGCTTGCCTTGGAAAAACCGCCGACAGCGGTATTTTGCTCTAACGATGATATGGCTATTGGTGCGATGAATGCGGTATTTGAAAATGGCTTGAAGGTACCAGAAGATATCTCTGTCATTGGCTTTGACGATATCGGTTTCTCGATGTATACGACTCCACCGTTGACGACGGTCAAAAGACCGATTGAGCAGATTAGTGAGCGCGGCGCCGCTTGCATTCTGGAACGAATTCAGTCACCGTCCACTGAGGGCGAGCTTATATTTATGGAAACCGTGCTGATGAAACGGAAATCGACGGCCCAAAGGCCACGCTGAGTTTTGTTATGTAATAGAGGCAGGCCCCAAAGGGGCAGGAACAATGTTTAAGCACTGTTCCTGCCCCTTTTTTTGGTTGAAATGAGCACTGCCTCATCATGGATTTAACGAAAGAGATTGGTTTTAGCCAGTTCAACAATCTCGTCTCCGCGTCCGTTGAGCACGGCTTTCATCATCCATAGGGTAAAACCTTCTGCTTGCTTAAGGTTAATTTTAGGTGGCATGGACAGCTCCTGACGGTTCACCACCACATCTACCACAACAGGGCCGTCATGAGCCAATGCTTGCTGAATGGCATCCTCCAGCATGGTCGGGTCTTCAACCCGGATGCCCTTGAGCCCCATGGCTTGTGCTACAGCACCAAAATCGGGGTTAACCAGTTCGGTTCCGCTTTCCAGGAATCCGGCCGCTTTCATTTCCAACTCGACAAAACCGAGTGCGCCGTTGTTGAAAACAATAACTTTTACAGGCAGTTGATGCTGCTTTAGGGTGAGCAGGTCGCCCATTAGCATCGTAAGTCCGCCATCGCCTGAGAGGGCAATCACTTGTCGGTCAGGCTCAGTGGCCTGCGCACCGATTGCCTGTGGCAGTGCATTTGCCATTGAACCATGATTGAAGGAACCGAGAAGCCGGCGCTGACCGTTCATTTGCAAATAACGCGCCGCCCATACAGTGGGAGTACCGACATCGCAAGTGAAAATAGCATTTTCTTGGGCAGTATCACTGATGATCTTGGCGAGATATTGCGGATGGATCGGCATATGGCCTGGTTTACCAACTGCCAGATCGTCCAGCTCCTGACGTACCTTGGCATAATGGGAGACGGTTTTTTCCAGATGCCTGGAATCATGCTCTGATGTTAGATGGGGAAGCAGCATTTCCAACGTTGTCCTTACATCTCCGCATACACCATATGTCAATGGAGTGCGTCTGCCGAGATGGGACGGCTCTATGTCGACCTGTAGGACAATCGCATCTTCAGGATAGAATTGTCTGTAAGGGAAATCTGTTCCGAGCATGAGCAGAACGTCACAATCCATCATTGCATGGTACCCGGAGGAATACCCGATCAATCCTGTCAATCCAGCATAATAGGGATTGTCATATTCCAAATATTCCTTGCCTCGCAGAGCGGATACCATGGGAGACTTTAGTTTGTCACACAGCTGCATAAGCAAGTCGTGAGATTGAGCACAGCCTGCACCGCATAGCAGCGTAATTCGTTTACCGTTATTCAAATATTCAGCCAACCGGGAAATTTCAGAAGCGGACGGATGGACGACTGGCGTTGTAGGGTGATAGACATGTTCAGGGGTGGGGACCTTTTCTGCTTCTAAAGCTGCCACATCCCCGGGAAGCACAATGACGGAGACGCCTGAACGTGAAATGGCCTCCTGAATAGCCATAGTCACCATTCTTGGAATTTGACGTGGCGTCGTAATCATCTCGCAAAAGTGGCTGCATTCTCCAAAAAGATGCTCGGGGTGCGTAGCCTGAAAATACTCACTTCCGATTTCACCACTTGGAATATGAGCTGCAATCGCAAGTACAGGCACCCGATTGCGGTGGCAATCATATAAACCGTTAATCAAATGCAGATTCCCGGGACCGCTACTACCGGCACATACGGCAATGCTGCCGCTAAGGTCAGCATCTGCTCCGGCTGCAAAGGCAGCCACTTCTTCGTGCCTTACATGAATCCATTCAATTTGACCATTGCTGCGAATGGAATCCACCATATTATTTAATGAATCGCCAACGATGCCGTAGATTCGCTTGACCCCTGCATTGACCAAAACTTGTACAATAGTATCTGCGATTGTCTTCATAGATGCTCCTCCTGCTCAGTAAGTAGTTTTATCCTGCCCGTGCTATCTTGCGGCTATTCTCCTGAATGTATATATAAACAAGATCTCGGGATAGGGTGATAGTTAGCCTTAACCGTCTTGGCTCAGGTGCGAAACAACAGAAAAAAGACGAGATATTAGCAGTTTTTTATATAAATGTACATGTTAACGTGTTCATATTATTGTCATTATTATTTTTTAAAACTAAAAATATTGATAAAACTATTTTGTTAACGTGTGCATTATGTTAAAATAACGGTGAAATCATTATGGTACTAGTGGGAGGTTACTCCGGATGAAACAAGTAGATGAATTAGACCAATTAAACCGAAAAAGCTTTATTGTTGCAGAACCGTTTCCTGAAAGGGTGTTGCAATTCGGGGAAGGGAACTTTCTGCGTGCTTTTGTAGACTGGCAATTTGACAAAATGAATAAGCTGAGAGAATGGAATACAGGGGTTGTGATTGTACAACCGCAACCAGGAGGCCTGGTGGAGAAGCTTAACGTGCAGGATAGTCTCTATACGGTTATCCTTGAAGGAATTAAGGAAGGGCGGGCCATGAAGGAGCATACCGTTGTGGAGTGTGTTACTCGTGGAATTAATCCTTACGGCCCGGAATTTTTGGAGTATGAAGCATTATCCCAAAAGCCGGAGCTGCGCTTTGTTGTTTCGAACACGACGGAGGCAGGGATCGCTTATGCGCCTGAGGATCAATTGGAAGATCGTCCGCAAAAGAGCTTTCCAGGCAAACTGACTGCCTTTTTGTACAAGCGCTTTCAATTTTTCAGGGGCGATTCAACCAAGGGACTGGTAATCATTCCGTGCGAACTCATCGACCGTAATGGCGACGCTCTCAAGGAAATCGTGCTGAAATATGCGGACCAATGGGAGCTTGGGTCTGAGTTCATTGCATGGTTGGAGGAATCGAATACGTTCTGCAACAGTTTGGTGGATCGAATTGTACCTGGCTATCCCAAAGACCGGATTCATGAGATTCAAGCAGAATTAGGTTACAAGGACGATTTGGTCGTTGTGGGTGAACAATATCATTTATGGGTTATTGAAGGGCCACAATGGCTTAAAGAGGAATTACCTGCTCATTTGGCCGGATTGAATGTACTGATTGTCGACGATATGGCGCCATATCGTACACGGAAGGTGCGCATTTTGAATGGGGCACATACGGCGCTAACACCTGTAGCCTACTTATATGGCCTGGATACGGTAGGGCAAGCGGTCGAGCATGATGTTATGGGGGGATTTATCCAGTCGTTGATTCGAGAAGAAATTATTCCGACACTGGACTCGCCAGAAGCGGAATTGAATGTATATGCGGACGATGTGATGGAACGGTTCCGTAATCCCTATGTAAGTCATTATGTCATGAGCATCTCCTTAAATTCGGTGTCCAAGTTCAAGACACGGAACTTGCCATCCTTGCTCCAGTATGTGGCACAGCATAAGGCGCTGCCTGCCAAAATCGTATTTTCACTGGCCTCCCTACTCGTATTTTACCGGGGAGACAGGGATGGGGAGTCGATTGCATTGGCAGACGAAGCGGAAGTGTTAAGCACGTTTGGCGAACTGTGGAGCACGTATGACGGAACTCTCGCTGGAGCGAAACAATTAACTGAGCAGGTACTCGGCAAGCAAACATGGTGGGGTCAAGACCTGAATCAGATCGAAGGGCTGGCTGAACAAACGGCGCAGCACGTGTATGAAATTACAAGCAGAGGAATGAAGGAGACGCTCGATTCTCTAATGGGGAACAGCGTCCCCGGAGCATAAGCAAGGAGGAGACTGGAATGCTGGAATTCATTCAAATTCATGATCAAGATAACGTGGCTGTCGCTTTGCGTGATTACAAGCAGGGAGAGACGCTGACATGGGGAGCACAACAAAAACAACGCGTGGAGCTGGCCGAGGATGTAGCGCGCGGGCACAAAATTGCGCTACAGGACATACCTGAAGGCGGGCATGTTCTGAAATACGGCTATCCCATCGGTCATGCCATTCAGCCCATTCAGGCAGGGCAGCATGTGCACACGCATAATACGAAAACAAATCTGACCGGTGTGGAGGAATACACTTACAATCCTAAGCCAGCTCCGCGTATATATGAACAGGAAAATCGGACATTTCAAGGATTTCGACGGAAGGATGGTCGTGTAGGGATTCGCAATGAGTTGTGGATTGTGCCGACAGTTGGCTGTGTGAATGGAATTGCCGAACTCATTTTAAATCGCTTCAAGCAGGAAGTGGGAGATCTCTCGCCTTTTGAAAACGCACTTGTGCTCAAGCATAACTATGGGTGTTCTCAGTTGGGCGACGACCATGCACATACACGCACGATTTTGATTGATGCTGTGAAACACGCGAATGCAGGTGGCGTACTGGTACTTGGTTTGGGCTGTGAGAACAATGAAATGAAAGAATTCAAAGAAGCCATCGGTGAATACGACTCGGAGCGGGTAAAGTTTTTGCTTTCCCAGGAGGTGTCGGATGAAGTGGAGGAAGGAGTAAAGCTGCTTCATGAAATTTTTGCGGCCGTGCAAGAAGATCGGCGGCAGCCTGTACCTTTGTCTGAGCTGAACATCGGTTTAAAGTGCGGCGGGTCTGACGGCCTCTCGGGCATTACAGCCAATCCACTGCTTGGGCGTCTGTCGGATTATATGGCTGCACAGGGTGGAACGACCGTACTGACAGAGGTGCCCGAGATGTTCGGCGCGGAGACGATTTTAATGGAGCGCGCTGCCGATGAGCAAGTATTTGATAAGATCGTAAATTTGATCAACGATTTCAAACAATATTTTCTGGATTATAAGCAGCCAGTGTACGAGAATCCGTCACCGGGCAATAAAGCAGGGGGCATCACGACACTGGAGGACAAATCACTAGGCTGTACGCAAAAATCCGGGTCTTCTACGGTCACTGATGTTATTCAGTATGGTGAGCGTCTCAAGACTAAGGGGCTTAATTTGCTTAGCGCGCCTGGGAACGATCTGGTTGCTTCTTCAGCTCTTGCTGCGGCGGGCTGTCAGCTCGTCATATTCACAACCGGACGCGGCACGCCTTTTGGCTCCTTCGTTCCGACGATGAAGGTATCGACCAACTCGCCGCTATATAAGGCCAAACCTCACTGGATCGACTATAACGCCGGTTCACTGGTGGAGGATGTAAGTATGGAAGATGCACTCCGCCACTTTGTCGATTACATTATCGATGTAGCCAGCGGAACCTGGGTAAATAATGAGAAAAACAATTTCAGGGAGCTTGCTATTTTCAAAAATGGTGTAACGTTGTAAAGGGCTTTAATCTCAAGGAGGCGGATAGATCCGCTTCCTTTTTTGTGTTTGAATGCCTCTAAATACGCTGTTAAACTTACTGCAATACATGCGATATGGATATTCGAATAAGGGGGAACTACAGTGCAACATAAAATTATTGCTTATCGGGAAGAAAATCATGATCAACTCGTAGATATTTGGCATCGGGCAGTACGCCAAACGCACACATTTTTGTCTGAAGAGGACATTCAATTTTACCATCATATCGTACGCAACGGCGCTTTAAGAGAAATTGAAGTTTGGATGGAATGTACTGAACTTCAAGAGCCGACAGGTTTTATCGGGCTGGACGGTCAGAAAATAGAAATGCTATTTGTCGACCCCAAACGGCATGGACAGGGCACAGGCAGCCGACTCATCCAGCATGCTGAACAAATAAAAGGGTCCCACCTCAAAGTGGATGTGAATGAGCAAAACGAGAAGGCGCATGCTTTCTATAGACATTATGGTTTTAAACAAACAGGACGATCTGCGCTGGATGGATCAGGCCGGGCATTTCCGTTGCTTCATATGGAACTGAACCAATGAATGCTCTATAGGCATCTGCATTTTGGAAACTGGAATATATTATAAATTCCTTGCCACATGTTTGATTTTATGATATAACTTAATTACGTAATAAATACGTAATTAAGTTATTTTTTAGATAGAATATAGATATTGTTGTTGATGAGTACAAAAGTCGGACAAGGAGGTGGGGAGGGTGGATGATCTCGTTCACTCTGACATCACAGATCTAGACACACTTGTTAACATGATTAAGCTGTCCTTTTCATTTATGGATGGTACCCATATGATCGCTTTATGCGACCAGCTGTATACCCATGTCAGCCAGAAGTATCAGGAATTGCAGCTTTACAAAGCGTGCAAGAAACCTATACAACCCATACATACCAAACGGCCGCTAGTCTATTATTACGGCTACAGTCATCTTATGAGAGGCATGGCCTTCCAAAAACAGGGCAAATATGAGGCCGCCCGGGATTGCATCGAAAAATATGCTGAGCTGGGCTGGTTCAATGGTCTTGATCCATCTGGAGAAGCAGAGGTGGAATATTATCGCCATGCTGCGAGAGCCAATTTATATGCTCTTGATATTTTGTCAGGTCGTTCCGAAGTGCTGCAGGAATATATTCAATTTCTTCGTGACAATCCAGAAGAGTTGTTACCAGGACTTCTTTCCATTGTTGAGGGAGCAGCCAGACATGACTATCCTTTAGAACGTGTGCTTGAATCATTTGCCGAACAAATTGAAGATTTCAAATATTTTGAAGAGCCTGTGAATGTGTCCTATTATTTTCGCTTCTGTTATCAGCTGGCTCTTTATTATATAAAGCTGCGACAGTTTACGGTTGCTTTAGGCTATATTCTGCAATCTCTCAAGCTGTCCGATACCCTGGGTATGGAACATGAGCATGAGTTTAGAAAATGTACTGCTATATTTGAGATTTTTAGATCCCAAGCTACGGCAACACAGCAAGACCAATATATAACTATTCTAAAAGGAGTGTTGAAGGATGAAAAAATTGATTTCACGATCGCTGTCGCTCAGTCTGTTTAGTTTGCTGGTGTTTGTTACTAGTCATGATCTTATCACCGTGTTTTATCATGGAGCCAATCATTAATAAGTTGGAATGGTAAAAAATAGGATTCCTTAATTAACCAAATAGCAAGTAAGCTCATTAAGATCAGGGCTTGCTTACTATTTGGCGTTTTTATGAGGAATATTTAAGCAGTTGTAGGCTTGTGCAACAAACCTTGTTCTAATGGATGCAATGAAATCCTTGTCTGTTGGTAAGCGGGGAATGTTTCTTCCTTACTGTATGATCCAATTTTTAAAGCTGCGTCCAGTGCCCGTAGTAAGGAGCCCACGAATTGCTCTGGAGAAAAGTAAATGCTTTTCCCGACCATATGAATGTGAAGCTCGTTATGGTCACGGTTGCTTACAGACAGCAATAAACCTTGACCCTGAAAACCGGTACCGATTGCACGTATTTTGTTTATACTTGATAGTAGCATTTCCGTTTTCAGCGCACGCCCTTGTTCCTCTACAAACACAGATATTAGTCGTTTGTCTGTAACGATAACAATTTGGTTACCCTGAAACGTATGGCTAAGGTGCAGGAAATCTTTATACACTCCAATAGTCTGCTCATGCGGGGAAACAATCCCCATCCGTACAAACTCATCCAACTCCGCGACATCGGGCTCCTGATGATTTTTGATTCGTTTTTTGATATTGAACTGAATGGTCAAGATTCCTAGGATAGCTATTAGAAAAGCACTAAGACGGACGTGATATATAAAGAACATCAGAACGATAAAACCGCCCAGTAACCATTGTCCCCAAGTCAAATAACGTAGCTTTTGCTGAACCGTACGGCGATAATAACCGTAGCCCTTTCCCGGTTGATACTCTTTACTAAACTTCGTCATACCACGCATCATGGTTAATCCATAGATCGATAAGACTGTCATTGCGAGCCCCAGGAGCGCCATAAACCATTCCTCAGCCGCAACGCCAACTAAAGTACACAGGCCAAACATGATGAGCCCTGCCCAGCAGGCAAACCTTTTTATCCGAACCTGCTTCTGAATCGAACGAACCAATTCTTCCATTCTTAATCCTCCTGATCTAGTACATAGGTAATGATTGGAATTTCATGTAGTCCTATCGTACCATCTGATAGCTTTTTTCGTAAATTGATAGATATAGAAAATCCAAAGACAGAAAGAAATTTGCGCATGGATTTTACCTCCACCTGAACTTTAGACACCAAAATCAAAAAAAACGGGTCTACTCATGAGTAGCAGAAGCCTCTAAAATAACAAATGTAAGTGCTTACACAAAAAAGAAGGGAGGTCTTCTGTATGAGTACAGGATGGAAAAATCCACAGCCACAGCCGCCCATCCGATCGGGGAGATGGACATCACTAGCCCGCAGATGGGGTGGGCAAAAACATTTGCAGACCATGGCACTGCTTGGAGTGGTATGGATGATTATTTTCCATTACATTCCGATGTACGGCATTTTGATTGCTTTCAAACATTTTGACATTATTGGTACTATATCAAGCGCGCCATGGGCGGGGTTAGAACATTTTCGCGCCTTCTTGGCGGATGATAACTTCTGGTATATTGTCAAAAATACTCTGGGCATTAGCCTGCTCAAGCTGGCGATCGGGTTCCCGTTACCTATTGTATTTGCTCTGTTTCTGAATGAAATCCGGTCTACACGGTTCAAAAAATCCATTCAGACCATTTCGTATCTTCCTCACTTTCTATCATGGGTCATTCTTGGCGGGATTTTAACCACGTGGCTGGCAGATACCGGATTGATCAATCAACTG
>NZ_JCAJRU010000096.1:0-16567 GCF_059447605.1 Paenibacillus sp. N119s
AAAAAAAAGCGACTGCCATCGTTGAAGTCGCATTTTTCATACCATTGTATAAAGGATAAAACCACTAAATGGCTTATTTATCCCCTGATGACAAGGGTCATTACCGATTCGTTCTAATCTATCTGAAAACACAATGGACCTATTCTCCAGGATTATTCTCGCACCATTGGAGTTTTTACAATTCATGTTTTCTGTCACAGGAATAAACATGGACTGTTAGGTAAAAAATAAGGTTGTTCAGAAATTCACCAATTAGTAAGTTACATAGCAATTGCTTTTCTCTGCCCTGCCACCTTAAATACGGAATGGTGATTATAATTGAAGCAAAGCATGCATTCACTTTCTTTTCGAATTGTCGTACTGGTTTCGATCCTTTACTTGTCCACTCTTTCCAGGGGTATACTCGTACATGCCGATCCGTCATTACCGATCGTATCTGAACAAGGAGTTTACGCCATCGAAGTTTATCCTCGGCAGCACCGACTTTTTGTACGTGCCAATGGCAAAATAGTGAAAAGGTATTCGGTCGCTGTTGGCAATCATTCAACCCCTACACCCATTGGGGAATATAAAATAGTATACAAGGGGGAAAACTGGGGAGCGTCTTTTGGTCCGCGCTGGCTTGGATTAAATGTACCTTGGGGATATTACGGCATTCATGGAACAAACAGACCATATTCTATTGGACAGCATCAAAGCCATGGTTGTATTCGAATGTGGAACCACGATGTCATGGAATTATACAATCTGGTCCCTCTAGGCACAAAAGTGACCATATATGGCCATGTATTAGGGGAATCTGATCGAGATCCCAAGGACTTGGCAGAAGGCGACGTCGGAGGGGACGTGCAATTGATTCAATCTCGCTTGAAGAGCGCAGGTTACTTCAAAGGAATGTGCAACGGAAAGTTTCGCTCTGATACTACCGCGGCCTTAAAACGATATCAGCGCGATCACCAGATGCCCCCAACTGGCGTCGTCACAATAAACGAATATATGGAATTGGGGTTAGTAGAGTAATGCTTGAAAAGAAGTCTGTAAGCAGAGAATTACACCGTCTACAACTTTACCCCGCTTTGGACGACATCTATAATGGCTTGCGTACCGCCCTACCCGGCTAAAAAGCTTCCTTGTTGTTCCCACCCCATTGACAGAGGTTTCTAACTTAAAAAGCCCGATGATACTTGCTCATCGGTGTCGGGTGATAAAAAAGTACGGAACCAATTTTGTTGGTTTTATTGGGTTTGCCGCGGCACGTGATAAACACGAGAAATAAAAAGTATGGAACCACCAAATTTACCATGAAAAGAAAGTTGGAAACCGACTCCCAAACGCGGTCTTCCGCTTAGTTTATTCCATAATCCGCTGGTTCGCTTACATCATTATAAAGTTTAAACCCAAAAACTGTCTTACCCAGTTTAAAGTAATGCTCTCCCTTATTAAGTTGTGAGGAGAAGAATATTTTATATCAGGATAAAGAAAAGGAGTGTCGTTTCTGCATACAAAACAAGTTTTTTTGATTATTTTGATATCGTGTATTGGTCTTATAAAATCTTCTTCATAAATTTGTTGTAGAAGATTGCCGACTGGTTTTTGATATGCTTGACGAAGATTGACAAGCTCGTCGTATATTGTCAGAACCATGTTCAGGCACATTCTCCCGCCGTATAAGAACTATGTCGTATCTAAAGGAGATGCTTCATTGATTCACTCTGCCTACCGCTGCGGCGGTAGGCTCTTGCTGCTCTCCACTTCCATCATAAGATATATGCTTCCTGTTCATCGTAGCCGAGGCGGGGGATGGAATCAGTGTAGCAATAAACAAGCAACTACGAAACTCTCAAGAGATATCATGCAGAACGACAAACGCCCGATGTGTTAGCCCAAACTTTTGAATGCAGTCTTTTACAGGATGATATAAACGACTTCTCCTTTCGAGATATTTCCCCTTATAGGGTAGACACTCTATAGGTAGGAATCACACACAGAAGCATAGGGCGATTATTTAATCTTGAATATGTCACATCGGAATAACATATCAATTCAATCTTAGCAGGGGTAAGAATAATCGAATTTGCTTGGCTTCGTTATCTACCGCCCGCTTAATCCAAGGAACATATCATCAAGTGGTTAGGTAGAATCATCTTACATAATTTTCTACACTGGCAAAGTAAAGATTACCTCAAGTGGATCTTTACCTGCGAAAAAATCTTCATACAATTTTCTAACTTCCATCGAATCTAATTCTTTTTCTTGCTTATTGATTAACCTATCCAACTCTTCTAAAATACTTACTTCCTTTGATGACAGCACCTTTGACTTAATAAGCGTGTCTTTCATATTGGGAAGTAACCCTCTTGGCCAGCAATCCTCATACACACCTCTGTATGAATCGTATAAGAACGTGATCTGACTTATTCCCGCATATTTCCGAACGTGTGGATGCACTAATAATAAAAATTGAGCGATAATTCCAGAACGCTGGATTAAATAATAAGCCTCTTGTACTTCCTTCATCAAGTAAGATTTGGCTTCTACAGAATTAGCAAGAAAATTGATGTACATTTTTGAGAGTACGTTTATTAAGTGTTCTTTCTCTAAATTCTCTTCCAACTTCTTAATTATTTCTTTTTCACTAATTCCCGCTTGTATAAACCCTATTAAACAAGCTGACATTCCTTTCACATTAACAGCTTTTTCAGCTACACATAACATATATTTATCAAAGATTTCCTTGAGGTAGTTTTCACTAAATGTGTAAATGTCTAAACATTCAATGATTGCTTCTATTACTGAAGCTTGATCATACTTATCTTCTATACGCGGGAGAAGGTCTATCAAATGTTCAACAAATTCTTCTCCGTAATATTCTAGCAAGCTAGGATTATATTTTACTTTTTCTAGTAGAGCAAAAAACGTTTGATATTCTTTTGTATCATTATTTTGTGTTAGATATTTGAATAGCTCATTAATATATTTAACTTTCTCGTCCACTAGACTTTCTCCCTTTCTATTGTTAATGTTACTTAATTTAACTTTTTACACGACTTTATATCAGATTAATGACAATAAAAAAACAATTACCACATGACCTACTCTTTAAGTAAACTGGGAGTCACCAAGTCCTTCTTTGGAGTAAATTCGCAATAATGTACCATTCTGTTGCTGACAAAATCAAAAATATTTTCGTTTTAGCCGTCCACTATTAATTGTCACGCGATTTATCTTAAATAATAGCAAATTTTTACCTTCTGCTCGTTCCATATCGAGGCGGCGTATTCTACAGTTACATAGAATTTTTCAAAAACATGGAGAAAACAAAGATAACAAAAAACAGCTCAATCATGGTGGTATCTAACCATAATCAACCTGTTTGATATATAGGAATAGCGATATATAGATTATAAAATTTAAGCATTTGATGTGCGTACAACAGAAATGGAGAAATCTTTATACGGGTAATACATGGGGTAAGCCTCCTTGAAATCAGCGCTCTACTCATTCGGCACTGGGTGGGGTCTTTTCTTCAACAAAAGCAAACAACAATTAGGATAAAAGAGAACAGTACGGGCGGCTATCTCGCATTGTTGGTTGTATTGTACAATCTTGTTGTTGGAATTGTAAACCCAATAAATTAATTCCCCTCTCTCAACTCTAGTTTTGATCATCTAATTTGGCGACATGTGCAATCTCTCTCATGAATGATGTTACAGCATGACAATTTTCCAGATCATCCTCGTCCAACATCGACCAATAATAAATAGTATTTTTATGAATACTAAGATCTTGAAGAAGATGATATCTGATCAAACTAGCCCAATTCTCCTCAGTATTTCCTTCTACTATAGCATCATTGAATGATGAAATAATAATAATCATTAAGGCGAATTTTTCGTCTTTGTTTAATTCGATATTTTCATAGGCGTATAAGAATTCGGTTATTCTTGAAGAATCCGACACTTCATATTCCCAATCTTGTAAAAATTCATCAGGAGCAGGTAATTTGATTTTTTGTACAAGACCTTCAATAGCACTCTTAGTAACATACTCTGGGTTTACATTCTCCATGGTTATTTCTCCTTTTTATTATTTTCCTATTCCTGATTGAGGAGCACTGCTATATGGAAAAGCAGACCTAATTCCACCATCCTCTTTCACTATCACTCTAGCCAAATCAGGTTTTATTTCAGTACCATCTGGCAAGTACCCTTTTGATTTAATAGATGATGGTAGCGGAACTTCATGAACACCAGGACCCTTTTTCGCTACCTCTGCAAGAAAGTCTGCCGCACTCTTCTCATCAAGTCATTTGACTGATTTGATGTCCCTTTCCTCTGGCTCTGTCTATAAGCTGATTTGCTTTTTCTTAGCTCCGTGCTCTGAAAAAGTGTGACCATACGTGGGAGTACTTTTAAGACTTCCCCATTTCCATTTCGGATTTAGCCATACTTCACTAACTTCACCCGTCCCCTCAGAAGAATGGTCCTTCTTCTTATGTGGTGATCCTCCTGGTGAAGCACCGCGGCAATCTAATACCTTATTTCCTTCCGACATGAGCAACTAAAAAACCGGTCATCCTAAACCAAAAAGATCCCGATATATCATCGGGATCTTTCTTAATGTTTGTAAAATGACCAGTTCCAGACTTTTTTCACTGGTTCCACACTTTTTTATCACCAGACAATCCTGTGTACATACAATAAAGTTGTGTACTAGCTCTCCTTGGTGTATCAACGTTTTTTCCGATTTTTTCGATTTTATAATATACAATAAAGTTGTGTACTAGCGAGTAAAATGCAACCTTTTTCACCTGTACGATATACAATAAAGTTGTGTACTAAAGTCCAGTTTTTGTAATTTATTCTTTCAAAAAAATAGTACTAATAATATTATTAAAGTACTGATTTTAATTTCATTTTTTATTAATATGTGCGTCTGTCTTTATATTTTCTAATATCTCTTTAGAATACAATTTTTTTAATAAAAGTTCTAAACCTAGGTCTTCGTACTTTTTAAGTTCTTTTTCTATCCAATAAAAAGTAGTACCTAAAATTTCTTTCATGTCATCAAAAGATATATCTTCTCTATAAAGGAGTTCCTTAAATTTTGTTTCCCACAAATGACCTTTAGATATAATATCTAAAGTCCCTAAATTGTCTCCATCACATTCGGAGTAGGCATACCCGCATGTAGGACACATAAAATAGCCATAAATATCACCAGATATCATTTCACTGTTCACCAATTGAACGACTAGTTGTTTATAATTAGGACACACTTTATTAGGACATGGCCAAGATTTCATATTTTTCCACGGTAGATATTTATCCTCATGTATAAAGTTAGTTATTGTGCCTGAGAAATATATCATGTACAGTACATAGAATATAGGATGAATAGATTGTTTTTTCCATATGGAATTAATTTTCAAATTTTGAATGGAATCTTCAATTCGATTCACATATTCCTCACTAAATTTAGCTTGGAATTTTTGATTTACCTTTATATTCCTTGATGTATGTTTATTCGAAATATGCTCTTTGTAGAGTAATATCCCCTTCATTTTCTCTTCAATTTCTATGACATCAAGATTAACTTTTTCGTCTAGTAACAAACGATTTTCACATGCAATTGTTAAGAGGATTTTGTTATGGTTAGGAATAACACATTCAAGGGAATGTCCGGAGGAGCAAAATAAAGAAGGAACCTTGGGGATTTTCTCCGTACTTGTCGCCAGTACTTCACCACATACAGGGCATTCAGATAGGAGCATTATATTGTGGGTGTCGCACACGAGAGTACCCGCTAATTGATGTGATCTATGCCAATAAGGATCACCATAATTATGCATGTCTTCAATGAAACAAAGGGGACATAGACACAGATCTGGGTTAGTTATTTTAAAGCCCATTCTGTTTTCTAGATTGGTTAGAAGATCATTCATGATTGTATTTTTAATTTCCTTCTTTTTGTGATTTGGAATAAAATGATTAAAATAGGGATGGAGCGTGTGCGTTTGTAGCAAATACGCAGCATCTACTAACGATTTTGATGGAGTTACGGGTCGCATTAAGTGACACATATCTAGCAAAGTCGAATATGATTGGATTAATCTAGAAGCACTTCTTAGTTGTGTACCTAGATAAAAATGAAATCGCGCACAGATACTATAGATATACTCATCAGGATACAAATTGATAATCAATATGTCTTCCCCTCACCCTGCTTAAAGGATTATTCACTAAAATTTATCAATGTAATTATCCGATTTGCTTTTCGCAATTTAAACATGCAATTTGCTCAAAGATATAATCATCTAGAGTTCTGAAATTAGAATTGTTCATCCCTGCTTTCCTAAGTATAACCCACTTCTTTAGAGTCACTTTGTTATTTACACATTCTTGGATCGCCCAATGGATCTTCCTTTTTTGATATTGTTGAATAGGCTCTACATGCTCTGCAAGTGTTGCCTTACAGCAAGGTAATTTATCTAGATGCTTCTCCAACATTCCAGAACACCCTATCATTCTTCCTACTCGAGTCTTGGTTATCCTTATAGGTTTGTCCTTACTGTTCTGTAACTGATCAATGGCATGTAGCATTCGGTCGTTTATTTCCAAATCCCGTCGTTTCCAATCGACTCTCTCATAAGATAGTGGTAAATTCTCTTTGCAGGTAAAAGGCTTTATTTTCTGTTTTCTTCTTGAATGATTTTCAGACATCGGGTCAACTTTATTTTCCTTAGCATTTCTTTTGTGTTTGTAATTCATGACTGTTTTAGAGTCGCATTTCATCAAACGAGCAATTGCTCTTACGCTTAACGAGTCCTCCTCTAATAAAACATTTAATTGGTTTTCCCAAACAAAACCGAAATTTCTGATGGTGCTTATTTCACTTACATGCTCTTTCTTTCTGTCTGGTCCTTTTCTGGAGTAAGTAAATCCACAAATAGGGCATTCAAAAACACCTACTGGTTTTCGGGTTTTTGAACATGCCGTTATTTTCACCTTGTTTATGGACTTAACATATTCATGATCGGATACCTTGTTTAAACATGGCCAGGGGCCTGTGCCAAAAGGTGAGCTGCTCTCTTCCTGCAATAAGTCTTCCGGTTGATCCCACAGTAAGTGAATACATAGTATATATAAAAGAGGATGTTGAGATTGTCTTGGTTTTCGAAGAATAGTGGATAACCAACTAAATTCGTTTGATGTTGGAAGAGGTACCCCTATGCGACTTAAAAATGTACTATTAAATTTACTGAAAAATCGCTCTCTTACTTCCCTTTGCCTCACTCTTCCAGCTACTGTACATAAGTCTAAACGGCATAGTTGGTCCATAATTCGCTTATACATCAACATATGATTAAGCTGACTATATCCCCCGTGTAGGATAAACCTACTTGTGTTTGCCAGTTGTAATACATCCATATCTTTCTCGGGGTAAATAACATGAGCTAAGGAATGCTGATTTTTACAAAATCCACTCAGTAACGTTGGATACTGGATACGATGATCCAAAAAGCCATCACCACATTCAAAACATTTGTCCATTAGTACGCAGTGATGTGTAGGACAAGCCCATACGCCTGGAAGTTGGTGAGCTCGATGCCAATAGGGTTCTCCATACCTTTGTTCATCCTGTTGTATACATAAAGGGCACAGTTTGAGTTGCTTATGGGTTTTAATTACACTGGGCATTACTCCTGAAACTAGGTGTGTAATCTGACTTTTATCGGATAGCATCTCTTTTTTCACACGCCTTCTTTGCTGTTCTGACCAAAAAGGTTGGTAATAAGGATATAATGTGTGGGAATAAATTAATTCCTCCACACTACATTTAAACTTGAATTTTTGTATGAATGTCACCAATCCACTGGGTAAATCATGAACTGGTCTACCTGCTCTTAATTCAAGCAAGTTATTGTATGTAGCCCGGATGCTTTTATGACCTCTAATCCAATGCATTCTAGCCATAAAACTACTGATTAATTCATCAGGATAGATCTCCATGCTCATGAGTTTCACTCCAATTTCAAGAAATTGAATGGATCTTGAATATAACCCGCTTCTTTTAAAATATCATAACTGGTACTAGTGGCTTTTTTCTTTTTGTTCTTGTTTAGGACTGAGACCAGACCTACTTGTCGCACTTGTTTTTTTTCTCTTTTTTGAGGCCGAACAGCATTAACATTATCGTTTTGCTCATTTTTCGTAGGTAATATAGCCTCCTGAAACGAAGCAGCTCTCCACTTGTCTTTATCTTCGCATTTACTTTTCTGTGCTACTTTTCTAGCCACATCTTCTGTGATACCGGCATCCATTAACCATGTTACAATTTCATCTAAATCATTCTCTTCCTCTTGCTCAGAAAGAAGCGTATCCAAATCCATAGAAAATTGTTTTTCAAGTTCTTTTTTGTCCGACAATGATATTACTCGTTTCGGGGAATCACTAAGGAATATATCCAGAAATTTAACCAACTCTCCCTTTTTTCCACTTCGCAGAGCATTAAGTGCGGGCTGTAATATTTTAAATTGCTTCTGTGCCACAGAACTTATGATGGAAGGAGTTAATTTTTCTCCCTCTTCAATCGCTTTCTTTTGAGACTCAATATATATCTTCACGGCAACGTCTGGAATTCCCTGACTTTCTTCATACATAATCCTATTGAACTCTTCTGTTAGTTCCACTTCAATCTGTGTCCATTGATGTTTCCATAGTTGCGACAAAAAAATAGTCCAATCTGTACTGTTCATTTGAAGTCGATCCCAATAAATGCTGCCCTGATTAGTCACTCGCTTGGTGTTTCTGAATTCCTTTGCAAAAATATCTTTGGCTTTTGGTGTACCTATTAAAACAACCGGGACTCCAATCGTATTAATTAGTGTATTAAAAAAATTTAACATCAGCGCTGCGCCGCCACTTCTTGCTTCATTTAAATATTGTATTTCGTCTATAACCAGAACACCCAAATGATATCGCATCGCTAATGAAGCCAACAAAACAATTAACTCATCCGTTCGATATCGAGCATAATTTTCATAGTGTACCTCGCCAAATAAGTCACTCATCTCTTTAATTAATCCGAGACAAAGTTGCTTAACAGTACCGGTGACGGGACAATCAACTTTTACCCACACGAGTTGCTTTTCTTCATATTCAGGATGAATAATGATCTGTGGATACAAGTTCAGGACTCTATTGATTCCTGTCGTTTTACCTGCACCTGAAATACCAATAACAGCAATACCGGAGGAGGTAGCCGCAGGTACAAAAAATCTTTTTTTCTCAAGATTAGCTATAGTCTCGTTTTTAAACCCCATCATCACATTTCGCATGCGACGAATATCATCATTCGTCCTTAAATTTCGTGATACATACCCTTGCCTAATCAGTTCAGAAATATCCTGCTGTAAATCAATATGATAGCTTAAAGGTACCACAAAACTTCTTAAACGCTCGATACAATGTCTTCTTTTACTTGGACTTAACAACCGTTCCTCTGGGTTAAATTTCCTGATGTTCTTTATCATCCGGATTGCCTCCTCGTCCTCTAAAATAGGAGGAAGGCATTCAATGAGCGGATGTCCTTGATAATCCTGTATTCCTGTATCCTGATATTCAGCGACTTCAACTCTTCCTCGAAAAGGATGTCTGGTGTTCACTCCTCTTCATCCTCCTCCAAAATCTTTTGAAGTAAACGACTTTTATCTGTGTGAGGCACGTCGTGGGAGGCATTATGCAAAGGAATCACATTGCTCCCCTTCCTTTTGGTATCCCCCCTACGATCTGTCCAGCTCTTTTCCCGTCTTTCCTGTTCTTTATCATTTGAACGATTTTCCCGCATATTCTTCAGTCTTGCATGTGGGGTCATTCCCTTCATAGCTTCATTTGTTTTCAATTTAGCTTCTTCTACAATGGCTGTGTTTTTGGTACGAAGAATAATCCGTTTCTGAATATTTTCATCTTGTCCCACCCTGGATTCTTGTTCTTCATACGCTTTTTTGTCTATTTCTTCTTCATAACGATAGTTATTCGACGTTTGTTTTTGTTCATACTGATCGTCCAATCGGTAACATTCTTCGAATCGACCATTTTCATGTCTTAAAAAAATTACAGAGATATCTCTTGGATCATAACTATATTCAATCTCAATAACCTCCTGATTTTTTGCCCTAAACCTCCAAGATTCTGTTTCGGCGGTGACGCAAGTATAAGAATGTCCTGCGAAGCGAATTCCTTTGGCAGTATAACGTCCTTTTTGGGAAGGCAGGAGATTCATCCGAAGTTCTTCTTTAGTTGCCCACCGTAGTGAACCATGCCCCTTACGAACACCCCAATTCCATAAATGCAAAGGGGTTGCTTTGACTTCGTCCTCAATCATGGGCTGGGAACGCTCATAAGAAGGTAAAAAACGTTTATTATGATAACGCACACACTCAATTAAGATCGTTTCGAATTCATGAATATCTAGAACAGCTTTAGAACGATAGTCGGATTCCCCCCTTTCTTTTTCTCGTTCAAGAACAGCCCCCGGAGTCCATTTTATAGCCATTCCCTGAATTAAATCGAAGGTTTTTTCTACTATCGGTTTCCAATCAGGACGATATGGAGGTAACGCTTCCAATTCTACATTTAATGTTCTTTTTAAATGCTTAGGATACTGGCTGGTATATTCCGTTCCTCGATCTGTTGATAAAATCTCTGGTAATCCAATAGCCGGCCATTCTCCTTCTGTAAGTTCAATGCCAAACCGTCTGCAGTACTCCGCTTTATCTGAAGCAGCGTTCTCTAAAGCAAGCATCGCACCAACCCAACTGGGTCCTTCTAAGCCCACATATATCCCTGCAATCAAAGAACTGAATGAATCAGATACAATATATATCACCGGTCTGCCGATCACCCACTTTCGATTAATGCGACTAACCACATAAATATCAGCGACCGTTGAATCGATCTGATATACAGAACCAGGCCCAAAATTGCGATGCTTTAAACTACCTTCTACTGCTCTGTATCTGATGTTATATCTTCTTCTACCTTCACGGTTTAAGATCATATCCTTGGGGTTGTTCTCTTTCTGGTAAAAATATTGAAATTGACGATGAGTTGGTCTCTCATGGCTAGGTTTAAGGATGGGAACCTTTTTCCCTTCAATGAGTTCAAACCCATCATTAAAAAAACGGGCTAGCATGAGTTCGTAGACTTCCTGGAACGTTCGTTTTTCACGTTTATGATACCATCTCGCAATGGAGACTCTAAAAATATGTTTGACTTCATCCGTAACATTAATTCCCACTACATCCTCGTCAAGCCGACTTTGCATATTAGGTCTGCCCAGCTTCTGATTTGTACCTGCACGCTCCTTACCCTTTCCACCGCAGCGATCATAATCAGGGAGTAATGTATTTTCGACCATCCCGCGTTGCCAGTACCTTCTAAGAATGCGCCAGATCAGGACTTTAGATATTCCTGTTTGCTTATGCAAGTTAGATACAATACAACTACGTTCATGTTTGTAAAATATATGGGGTACATTCTCCTTACTTACTAACCTGTTCAAATAACTCCACCTTTGATTCCGGATTTGTTTGTCCTTAGGGCTCAGTTGGTGCTCCAGGTAATGGATTCTAGGAATAGATATAACCGTCTTTTCTATATTGCCAGCCTTCATCTCTTCCTGAATCATAGAATATGAAAACATTTCAGGATACGGATTATACCCCTTTTCTTCCTTCGTATTGATCATAATCACCAAGTCTTCGTTGCGCTGCACCCAAAGGACACGGTATAAATCAGGATCATCATGTTCTTCCTCTTCTTCTTCCGTTTCACCTTGCCATACCACCAAAACTGTATTTACGTAAATTTCATTATGCATGACGTATTCCCCCTTGTTGGCTGGAAATATCATAATTGAAATCCAGTATCTCCAAGGGGCGATTAGGATCTATTCTTGTCTTCATATTCACTCTCCATTGTCTAGTCATAATCAAGTGCCTTACAATGACTAGACTGTTTCCAGGTTTTAGTCCTAAGGCATCATCTACTTGATCGGTTATATCAGTTAATTTATAAGATAGATCTGTAATTCTTTGTTCCATTAACGCTCTAGCCTTCATTACATGCTGATCTGTAATATGGTACGGAGCTAGATTATAGGCTTTATGAACGTATTGAATATTCATTGCGTAGGGCACAGGGATATCTTTATTGGTTACTAAACTCCATCCTACATTCCGTGCTTCCCAGTATTGTCTTTCAATTTCCATCTTCTCCACTTCACGTAATGTAATCTTATTAGCTGGTTTAATATTCACAACATCAACAGGGTTATCGTCCTGGTCAATTACAAAATCTGTAGTCATCACCTTCAGCTCGCGTTTCTGGGGATCAATGGGATGATCAACGCCGAGGTCTTCCGCAATCTGAATCGTTTCTTCTATGGGCAAGAGTGGATATTGTTCGCGATACCCTTCTATGACATCGGACCATTCCAATAAATAAAAGTAATACCATTCTAGATCCGAAAGAAGTAAGTGCTCTCTTCCTGATTTAATTCCTTTTGCGGTATGCGTCCGTCCTTGGGAAGGTACCTGCCTTGCTGTAAACCAAGGTACATAATGTTTTCCCATGCCCTGACCTTTACCTTGTTTTATCCATTTTTCTATCGTGGTGGGAATTGGATATGCTTGAGCCATAGTGCCCCTCCATTCACATCGTAGTAAATACAAAAAAAGCCCCACTGTAAAAACAAGGTGCCTGACTTTTAGATGTGTGATATATAATTTTTCTAGAGAGATTTCTGGACTACTCCAGCTTTTTAGTAATCTGACTTTCGACAAAATAGCATAAATTATAAAGGACTCGTGTTTGGTGAGATTATACCATGAATTGTACTTCAAGGAATAAATAAATAGGTCTTACCAACATAAATATCTTGGCTTTCAAGATTGATATACAATCGCTCAGCAAGGGATTTTCACAGCTTTGGTCTCCGTCTGATTATCTTAGGTTGCTTTCTTTTATCCTCCAATCCCTTTGAAAATAACTGCTACAGATAGTGTCGCTTGAGAGGTAAATGGGTTGGTGCTATTCATTTCGTGTAATAACGTAAGTCAACGCATCTAAATAGAATGGATCTTATCATTCGTAAATATGTGCAAGCCAAGGATCACCTACGATTTCCATGAACTTTCTTGACTGAGTCGTGATAAACGATGTTGTTTTCTAAGAAAAAATTCATACATCCTTTCGTCTTTCTCCAGTTTGGTTAGTACATATTTACTCGTTATATTTTTTATCTGACGGAAACGATTAATCTCAGACTTCTTAAAGAAACCTTTTGCAGCATATTCCATCACTAACTCGTAATTAATACAGCCAGCGTTAACTAAAGAATCTTCACTTAATTGATCCAACACATCTATGGCCTTAAGCTGTGGGCTTGGGATAACTACATTCAAACTCCCAAAAGAAAGATCTATTCTTTGAATTTCCTTCTCCATTTCCCGCACCGAGGTTTTTCTCAGGGCATTCCACCGTTGCAATTCTCGATCAAGTAAGAGCCGAATTCTTTTCCACTCCTCGATCTGCTGTATAATATCTAGCTGTTTAACGTGTACCTCAAAGCCCCTTAACTCATCAGCATCTATCCATAATGATTTTTTGGGCGAAAAACGTAAGTAAGACTGTTTCGGAGTTGCAAATTGTTCAAGTTTCTTTTGGTCCTCGGGTAGGAGTTTGTCCCATGTAATGTTCAAAACAAAAGGAAGTAATCCAAAGCTATTCAAAAAGTCGAACAGATTCCTCTTATCTTCTTCATAGGTATATACCGAGCTAAACGTTCCCACTACCCTCTGCTTTAACCATACCATTCGTTTCAATCCCAGGCTCTCTTGATGTTTCATCACACTATTTCGTATTATTGCAATCTCCTTTTCCATCCGTTTTAGATTTTTATAGTTCCCCTCCTTAATAAACAGCTCAAGTTGATCTAAATACACTTGTACATCCCTCCTTGTGTAAATGCGTCACCTGTTTTCACATGTTTCCACATAAAAATTTTAAACCCTAATCCTGTTTTTCTATGATTTGCTTAGCTAGTTTCATTAGCTGGACACTCTGTACATAATCCTCTAAGTTAAGACCTTGCAATGACTCTCTTACAACAATTCTGCATTCTTCAAATTCTTTGGAATCTGTTTCTAGATAAATAATATTCAGATCATTTGGAGTATATTGAATACGGATATTCCATGCCCCGTCTCTTTGGGCTAGCTCAAACCAACGCTCTCTTATCGCTTTGGAACACGTATAATAAAGCTGCTGATACCGGATACCCAAAGGTGTAACTGAAGCAAAATCATATATTTTCAAACCATCTGATTTTAGGGGCATGATTGTTCCTCCCTTTTAACTTATATCTATATTTATTGACAATAAAATTTTTTGTATTCAATAAATAATAAAATATCGAATTACCAATAATATTTGAATAGGATATACCTTTAATAATAAATTCCACACTTCTTCTAGGCAGGATCGGCTTTCATACCGAATTTCGTCTTTTAGCCGGGGAGCTTCGTGTGATAAAACAACATTCCAAAAGGAGGAACTCTAGATTGTACTATTCAATCGTTCATAACAATAGGTACTATGTGGTGTTAAGAGATGGGGTTGCTGAAAAAATAATCATCGATCTTCCAACCGAAGTACTTGCGGATGAAGTTGCTTTTCAACTTCAAATGGCTTGGCTTGATGGGGAGTCTTGGGGAAAGAATGAGATGAAAAAACAACTTGATCCAGAGGGCTACCATTCAGAAATCTTTAAAGCCTTAAAAAGCATTAAAAATAGTAATCACAGCGAACTAAAAAAACACCATGACGAAATGACAGAACAATATAAATCACAACGACAGAGAGTCAGACAACAAGTACTACGATTGAAAAAATGATTTCCCCTGTAAAGCTCAGATAATAAATAAAAATAGCATCGTCACCTTAAGGTAGTATAAGGAGTATCTCCCATAGGAAATAGCCCCTTACTGCCCGCCCCCAAGGAGAAAACGGTCTTGTCTGTATCCGTCTACGTTACTCAAATCAAAAACCTATGTAATATTTCAATATTTAAAGATTGTTGGTATATCTGCCCGCATATTGAAAAGCCTATTCCTTATTATGAATCTTATATAAGTTTCTCAGTATTCGTTATGTTTATTCGTTATTTTCTATACGCTTAACTTCCATTATTTTGTTCATTCCAAATCATAACCATTTCTTCCTTGTTTGACGATGGCAATCCGCATTGCTATCAGTTGCACAATTGTCCAATACATGTCTAATGGATTCGCATCCGGTAATTCATCCAGTCCGAAAAGTAATACTTTGGGATGCAGAACGCATCCCAATCGTCACTCTTTTACGTGGTAGCATTGCTTATTCAAGCGTTGAGGATAGGGCAGAATTACTTCCTGACGATTTGCTTCTTCTTTGACAAGGTGAACAAAGAAAAACCTTGAAAGACTACAGCCTTTCAAGGTCACACTACAAAACAAATTTCAGAGGTTCATGTTCACACTGTGAAATGTACACAAAATATCTTACAGTTCCTACTATCCACTAAATGGGGGCTTGACCATACCTCGTTGACAGATATTCATATTTAAAAGCACCTCATTAAATTTAATTATTGGATTTTATTCTTTATTTTATTGATATAGTCTTTGTATGTTTCTTTTTGTTCATCAAACATCCAGATATCTGCTAAATCTATTAAATGCTTCTGTTCAATATTTTCAATAATTCTATCTAATTTACCTTTGTACACTGAAAGCATTTCAGAACTAACAGATGATAATTTCTCCATCAATTCCATTGAATCAATATCAGCATAGAAAGGTGTATTGTGTTCATCAATCCTTTCAATAATTTCAAATATTGCTAGATTGGTAAAAATGCCTTGTCTAATACAACGAATCAAATCGAAGTTTGATAACTCAAAGAGACATTTTCCTGTAATCTGTAAGTGCCATACAGGTAGTGTCATATCTGAAAATTGTGTTGCGTTTTCCACAATACTTCTATATTCTTCATTTGTTAAAAACTCTTTTAATGCTTTTCTTCTATTAATCATATACATTACTCCAATCATTATTTAGGTGGATACACTCCGCCATGAGGGGCAAACATATCTTCAATTTTTTTCATCGAAACGTCTACTTCATTTAACTTAGAAGTATAAAGTTGTCGGAGTTCAGTGTCCAAATTAGGATTTCTAAGAACCCCCTCCCAACTTTTTTTCATATCAACTAAACCACGATATGCGTCAGAAACTTCTTGAGCATGATCATAATAACCTCCGCCTGGTTTTGGAACAGGGTTGCCATCTAAATCTCTCTGTGCTCCCTTTAAATCCATTTCGGTTAAATGTGAGTATGTTCTTTCTTGTTGATTCAAAGTAGCCCTCTGACTAGTAGTGATTTTAGATTTAGCTGCATCTGATAAATCATCAGCACTTGAAATTGTTCTAGTCCTACTACTGCCCGAACCACCATTATTCGTCT